>JAZASQ010000090.1:0-7450 GCA_036343235.1 Lachnospiraceae bacterium | reverse complement strand
TAGCCGGGCCTGCCGTTTAAGACCTTCACCGGCAGCTCGCTCCCGTCCTCCATGAAAATGCGGGACGGCTTCTGGTTGGGATTGCAGCCGTATTTGAGTTCGAATTCCTTCATCTTCTGTCTCCTCTCAGTTGTTCTTGTTTACAATCCGGGTCTCGTATTTTCCGGTCGCGATATCGATGAAACGGACGAAGAGAGAGACCTTGTTCTCCTCATTCAGATTCGTCCAGACAAGATCCGTGAACTCGTCAATATCTCCTTTGATGTCCACCCGGGTGGGCTCCCCCTGAAAAGAAGGAAGAGGGTTTCCGTCGCCCTGGTAGGTGTGGATGAAATGACCCTCTCCTGCAAAAGGAGTATCATAGGCAAAAAGCTGGCGCTCAGTGCACTCCGGCCGTCCGTCAGCCGACTTCAGGATGGAAAGCTTGTAGGAATACTTTCCCTCTTCCACATGAAGGTCACCGGAAATCCGGGGAGTATAGTTCGGGGCATCCGGCTCAAAGGTCCGGGACTTCTGGGATCCCATGAAGCACTTCCCTGCAGAAAGACCATCATAGATGGTATCTGTCTGGTCCCCGTTCGTCACAATCGTGTCTGCCCCCAGAACCCGCACAGGGGCATAGATGATGAGGGAGGGGTCGGAAAGCTTCGTCGGATCAAAAGCCTCCGTCCGGATGCCTTCGCCCTCTTTCACAAAGACGCGGTTTCTGGAGTTTACGCTACGGCCCATGATGAAATAGGCTGTGACAGCATACTTTCCGTCCGCCGATTCTCCGATGACGATTCCTCTGCCCGGATAGCTGTTCCCGGACAATTCCTTCTCAAGTGAGTGAAACTGCACGACTGACCTCCTGACCGAATATAAGATTAATGAAATGAAACGGGCAGGATAAAAAAATGCCCGCTGCAGGGCGGCCGCTATTATATAAACAGCATTCCGTACTCCCTGCAAAAGAAAAGCCCGGCAGTCACGTATTGCGGCTACCGGGTTGCATTATATCATATATGAATTTACGACAAAACAGAAAATGTCGAAGCGGGATTAAAGGTGTAAGAACCGCTCGAACTGTAGAGGGAGCCGGATGAAATCGCGCTCTGGGCATAGTAATCAATAGCCTGGGCGTCCACCTTCACCATGGAAGCATAACCGCCGGTCTTCCCGAACATGGTCTCGACCTTTGCCATATCGGCTTTTTTGAAATCGTCCTCATCGAGAGAAAGAGTACCGTCGGACTTGACGGAAATTCCGATGGCTGAAAGAGAGGACTTGTTCGCCTGGGTCCGGCCGGTCATGGAAGCGGTATTCGTCTGCACCCCGCTCGTGGTAGAAGCCGTACCGGAGCTTACCATGTCATTGTAATCATTGACAAAGTCCTTGACTGCAGAATATATGGCATCCGTGTCGTAGGAAGTCGTTTCATTCCCGTCCGCATCCTTCGCGGTCTTCTTGTCAAAGAGCCCCTTCTTCTGCAGGGCGTCGACGGAATCAGAAAGAGAGCGGGCATCGTTCATGGCAGTCAGAGTCGCATTCTCCGGCGACAAGTCCGTCGTCTTCTTCGAGGTCGAGTCAGAGGACTTCTTCGTGTCGCTGGACTCAATCTTCGAGAAGTAGGCATTCATGAGCTTGCCGTAGGAGCCACTCTTGATGGTATTGTAATCTCCCAGCAGAGAATAGATGGAATTCGAAGCGGATGTGGATGTTGAACCAAGCAGCGTACCGATTCCGTTCCCGCTTACGGCCATAGATGAAACTGTAAGAGACGACATAACAATCACTCCTTTGAAAGTATGTGCCTATAAAACACTTTTATCATAACATCTTTCGGTCGAAAATCAAGACAAATGAAGGGCTGTCACAAAAAATTCAAAAAATTTGCCCGTCATGACGGTAGACCATTAAAATGCTAAACAAAATCCTCTCAGTTTTTCAGCACCCACTCAATCGGTGCCGCGTCGTGGGCCTCAAGGTAGGCATTGGCCTTTTTGAAGTGGCCGCAGCCGAAAAAGCCGTAGCGGGCGGAAAATGGTGAAGGATGCGGGCATTCGAGAGTCAGGTGGTTGGCGTTCCTAAGCATCGGAGCCTTGGCTCTGGCGTCCCGGCCCCAGAGAAGAAAGACCACGGGCTGGTCCATCCGGTCAATATAGGAAATCACGGCATCCGTAAAGGTCTCCCAGCCTATGCCCCTCATGGAACCGGCCTGACCGGCCCGGACCGTGAGAACGGTATTCAGAAGCAGCACCCCCTGCTCCGCCCACCGGGTCAGGTCCCCGGAAACCATCATAGGCGCCGGATCCACCCCGTATTCGTCCCCGATTTCCTTATAGATATTCTGCAGGGAAGGCGGCACCTTCACGCCCGGGCGGACGGAAAAGGACATACCCATGGCCTGGCCCGGCTCGTGGTAGGGGTCCTGGCCCAGAATCACGACCTTTACCTCATTGACCGGGGTCTCCCGGAAGGCGGAAAAGAGGTCCTCCCTGGGCGGGTAGATGGTATGGGTTTTGTACTCCTCCTCCAGGGTCTCACAGAGGGTGCTGAAATAGGGTTTTGTGAACTCGGCGGAAAGGGCCTTCCACCAGTCCTCGGGCAGTCCGGGCAGCATAGTTTTCTCCTCAAAAAAGTCCGGATACCGAAAGGGCTGTCCGGACTTTCTGATTTACATTATTATACTAACACAAATCTCACAGGCGGACCGGAATTCCGCTTGTCCGCAAATACTCCTTCAAATCAGCAATCGGAAGCTCGTTGAAATGAAAGAGGCTGGCCGCCAGGGCCGCATCCGCATGGGCAGCATTAAAAACCTCGGCGAAGTCTTCCTTCTTTCCGGCCCCGCCGGAAGCGATGACCGGGATCTTCACGGCATCCGTAACTGCCCTGGTCAGGGCAATGTCGTAGCCGTCTTTGGTCCCATCCCCGTCCATGGAGGTGAGGAGAATTTCCCCGGCTCCGAGCTTCTCTGCCCTCACAGCCCACTCGACAGCGTCAAGGCCGACGTCAATACGGCCCCCGTTTTTATATACTGTCCAGTGCCCGTCTCCCTTTGCCTTCGCGTCAATGGCCACGGTCACACATTGACTGCCGAACTTGTCAGATGCTTCGGAAATGAGCTCCGGCCGCTCTATTGCTGCGGAATTGACAGAGACCTTGTCGGCTCCCTCCCGGAGAATGGCCCGAAAATCCTCAACTGTCCGAATGCCGCCCCCTACTGTAAATGGAATGAAAAGGCGGCTGGCAACCCTGGCCGCAAGTTCCACTGCAGTATTCCGATGGTCGCTGGAGGCCGTGATATCGAGGAAGACCACCTCATCTGCCCCGGCCTTGTCGTAGGCCGCAGCCACTTCCACCGGATCTCCGGCGTCCCGGAAGTTGACGAAATTGACTCCCTTCACGACCCGCCCGTCCTTGCAATCCAGGCAGGGGATGATGCGCTTCGTATACATAAATTTTCTCCTATAGGCTCCCCTGAAAGGACTCGCTATTTTTACGTGCCTGAGAGGTTAAATCCGCAGAAAATTCTGAAGTACTGCAAGTCCCGTCTCCCCGCTCTTCTCCGGGTGAAACTGGCAGGCGAAGGTATTTCCGGACTCGACGGAGGCATCAATCTGCGTACCACCATAGTCAATCACGGCCCGGACCGTTCCGCGAGCTTTTGCAGTCAGAAAGTAGGAATGAACGAAGTAGAAAAAAGGCTCGTCCGGGATACCCTGGAACAGACGGCCGTCGTTTATTAGCCGGCAGGAATTCCAGCCTATGTTCGGAACCTTGAGGCCCGGATGGTCCGGAATTCTTGTAATGGTACCGTCAAGAATCGACAGGCCTTCAGCTCCGGGACTTTCCTCACTGGCAGGGTATAAAAGCTGCAGTCCAAGACAAATACCAAGAAAAGGAGTCTGTAGTGATGTAATTTCTCTAATGACATCAATAAGGTCATACTTCTTCAGGTGCTCCATGCAGTCCCCAAAGGCACCGACCCCGGGCAGAATGACATGGTCCGCCTTCCGGATTACTTCCGGCTCCCTGGTAGTTACAGGTTCCTTGCCGAGATACCGGCAGGCCTTTTCCACAGACCGGATATTTCCCGCGTCATAATCGATGATGGCTATCATGTCACAGTCCGCCTTTCAACGTTCACTGTCCGGTCGTAGTATCTGCTGCAGCGCCCTCTGCAGCTTCAGAAGTCGGAACTTCAACCGTAGTCTCAGCCGAAGCCTCTGCTGCCTCCGCATCTGAAACCGTATCAGATGCCGAAGAATCCGTCTCAGAAGCCTTTGTTCCCGCATCCAAAAGATTCAGTCCTTCCAGTATCTGATGAATCCTTGCAGAGAAGTCTCTCCTGGTCCGGATATTGTAGAGTTCTCTGGCCTGATCCGGGCTGAGGCCGAACTGATCGGAAAGCTGCTGCTCAATCTGAGTACCCAGGGCGTCGAACTCGTCCGGTACACCAAGAGAGGCTGCATACTCACGGTTGTCCTCATAGGCGATGGTGCCGATGATGAGGTTCGAAAGGGCCATCTCATACTTCTTCGCCTTCATATCGACCGCATACTGGCGGTAGCGTGTATCAAGAAGGCCCAGCACCAGGGCCTTGTCCAGATTGACCTTGTCATCTTCTTTCAGGTCCATATTCGCAAGGGCAGCATAGGCTTCAATGTAATTTCCCTCATTATATTCCTCGAGGGCCGCATTGAGGCCGGTCCGGTAGGTGATAGCCCCCTGGAAAACCCTGTAGAGAAGAACGACAGAGATAGCAAAGACGACGAATACAGCAAGTACCTTCACGGGCACAACAGGAGAAGTATCGGCTTCCTTTTCCGCCTGTTTCTTGGCCTTGGCCGCTTCCTTGGCCGCTTTCTTCTTGGCCGCCGCCTCGGCCTTGGCTTTCTTTGCTTCAGCCTTGGCCTTGTCGTCTTCCTTCTTGTCTTTTTTGTCCTTCTTGTCTTTTTTCTTCTTTTTCCCCTTGCCGTTGTCCTTCTCCTCGTCGGATCCGGCATCGGCTGCAGGTTCCGGAGCCTCGCCGAACTCGGCCAGGAGGCTTGCGTCTTCAGCGGCTAGTTCAGAGGGAGTCGGGTTCTGAGGCGTGATGTCCACCGGTCCGTCGGTGTCCGCTGCCTCCTCGTCTGTCTTCGTTTTTTTGGCAAAGATACCCTTAATCTTCTCAATCAGGCCGGACAGAAAATTGCCCTTCTTCTCCCCGCCTTCGAGGTCGGAAAGAGAAACGTCATCATCATTCGCCCCGGGCTCCGGTGTAGTGACAGCTGCCGCTGAGGACTCGAATTCCTGCTCGGCTTCCGGCAGGGCCTCGGAATTTTCATCCGCATTGAGAAGGTCACCTAAATCCGAAAGCTCGGAGTCGTCCCCGAGAAGGTTCATAAGGTCGGCGTCACTTCCGTCACCGTTGTCGTCCATCAATGGCACTTCCTTGGCGGAAGTATCCCCGTCAGGGAAGAGGTCCGCAAGGTCAGCCACCGCCTGAGCATCGTCCTCAACGGAATGCTCACTTCCTGCAGAAAGATCAGGTTCTTCTCCCTCTGCAGGGGCTGTATCATTTTTATCAGCAGCATTTTCCTCTTCTCCGCTATAAAGGATGGAGGATAGGTCAATATCATCCCCACCCCCGTCCCCGGAAGGAGTCGGAAGGCTGCTATTTGTAACGCTCTCCTTGGCATTTTTTACAATTTCATCGATATTCCCGAGGACTGCCTCGTCCGGGGCCTGGTCCGTGGCTTCCGGAATGATGATAGTATCGTCATCATCGGACGCCTCGTCCCCGAAATTCATGCCGGCCGAATAGTCCGGTTCCGCACTCTCTTCCGTCCCAGCAGCATTCCCATCCTCTTTCACTGCTTCATCATCGGGAGAAGCCCCTTCTCCGGTATCTGCAGAGAAAACATCCGTGCCGAAATTCTCTAGATTGGTGTCTTCTGCCTCTGAGGAAACTGCATCTAAGTTTTCATGGGCCATCCCGTCCGTATGGGACATAGCAGGAGCCGTAGTTTCATCCCCGTTCAGAAAGTCGGAAAGCTGTTTCTCGCTCTCCCCGTCATCCTCTTCGAGTTCACTCTCGAAGTCCCGGATGAAGTCGTCAGCGGTTCCGTCGGAAAGTTCCTTCTCGAAGTCATCAAGAAACCCGGCCTCTGAAAAGGCCTTCCGGAGGTTCTCATGGGTCTGCCGCTCCGGCCGGAAGTCGGAAAGTCCGGATTCCTGCAGGAAGTCATCATCCGCCCCGATCCGGTTCGATTCCCGGATCCGCTCCTGCCGTTCCCGCTCCTCCCGGGCAGACGTCTCTTCTATATCGGATTTTTTGTTTGTGATGGAGTGAAGCAGTCCATCCAGATAATCTTCTTCGTTTGGCAACGTCGTTCTCCGGGAAAATGTATGCGTTCCTGCCGCCGGCTTCAGGCCAGCAATGCTGTAAAAAAATGAAAAGGGGATGTGAAATCCCTGTCACATCCCCTCAAAGAATCTCTGTAATAATGCCTGGGGAATCAGCTGGCCTTTCTCCGGGCATCCTCGTATTTGTCCACAAGTCCGTCGATGGCATCGACGAGTTTGCCGATTTCAGGCTTCGTCAGCTGGGCATCGGCACCGACCGCCTCACCCTTTCTCCGAATATCATCATTGATAAGGGAGGAGAAAATAATAACAGGAATGGCCTTCATCTTCTCATCATCCTTGACAAGCTTGCAGAAACGGTGGCCGTCCATCTGGGGCATCTCGATATCGGTAATGATGCAATGGCAATCCTGAAGCACCGTACCGGCCTCCTTCTTTTCGCACATGAAGTCCCAGGCATCCTTGCCGTTGGGAAATACGTGAAGATTTGTATAGCCGGCCTTGTTCAGGCAGTCGACAATGAGTTTGGAAAGAAGCGGGGAATCCTCGGCAACAACAAGCGGGGACTTCGTCCGATCCTTCTCCTCGTCCTTCTGGTAGGAGTCCATATCCGAAACCTTAAGGCCGGTCTCGGGATTGATATTCGATACAATCTTCTCGAAATCGATGATGACGACAAGATGGTCGTCAAGCTTCAGAACACCGGTCGCAACAGCCGAATCCTCGGCAGAAATCGTGGAATCCGGGGTATTGATAGCTTCCCAGGACACCCGGTGGATGCCAAGTACTTCATCAACATGGAAAGCCGTGTTCAGATTGTTGAAATTCGTAATGAAGAAGAGCCCCTTGCCTGCGGGCAGGTCTTCGTACCCCAAGCACTTTCTGAGATTGATGACCGAAATGATCGTATCCCGCGGCATGAAGATTCCCTCAACGAATGGATGGGAGTTCGGGACCGGCGTGACATGCTGATAAGTCAGGATTTCGCGAATCTTCGCGACATTGATCCCATAGAAATTGTCAGCAATCTTGAATTCGAGAATTTCAAGCTCATTCGTACCTGACTCGAGTAAGATGTTTGTGTCCATACTGGAATGACCTCCCTGTTCTATTGAGT
>JAZASQ010000089.1:0-7524 GCA_036343235.1 Lachnospiraceae bacterium | reverse complement strand
ATAGAGCCGGTAGGTAACGACGGGATTGGCAGTCACGGGCTTGGCATCCGCATTGACTTCCCAGGTCTGGGTATTGCCGCTCGTTGCGGTAACCTTTGCATTCGTCTCGCCCTTGATGGTGATAGTCTTCTCAACGCCGGCCACAGTGGTCTTGATCTCCTTGGAAGCGAAGACCGTAGCATTTGCATTGCTGCCGATGCCGGCGGGAATGGTCAGACCGTTTAACATATGAGGAGCTACGAAGTTCTTGAAATCATTTGTAATGACAGTGGTGGGGCCAAAGGTGTACTTGGTCTGAGTCGTCGATGAAGGATATGAATAATATCCAACTCCGCTTCCCCTGGAAACGCTGACACCGTTGTCCGCCGTGAAAGCAACTGTTGCGCCCTGGGCTACCTGGGCTACGTTGACGTTGCGCTTGGAGACTGTGCCGGCGGGCTTTGCATATGTACCTGAAATGCTCTCACTTGTACCGAATACGATGGCCGAATTTGTAACGGTTGTTGTATTTCCCTGTACAGTTGTAGCAGTTTCTACAACCACAGATTCATCAGCAGGGCCGGAAACGGTGACGCCGGTTGCTACAGGGAAAGTGTCGTTCGATGTCCGGTTGCCGGTTGCACTGCTTCCACGGAGGACTTTGACAGATTTCTTGGCGCTCTTTTCGGTAACAGCAGCAATTTCACCCGAACCAAGAACATACTTGTTTCCATCAATGGCAGCAAGCATGCCCGTCGTGTAAGCACTGGGGTCAGACGTGAAGTAGGTCAGGCCAAAGATTTTGTCTGTATCCTGCTTGTCGGATGCACTTCCTGTCTTCGAGATGAGGGAAGTCCAGGATTCACCATTGGTGTTGATGGTAATTGCTCTACTATAAGAAGGTATAGAGTAGACAGAATCACCGCTGGCTACCTTTGGAGCAATGGCACCGGAAGTAGCTACAGCGCCAAGACCTTCGACTGCTTTCTTACCTTCATCGTTTCCGGCATAGTAAGCGTAATCTGTATAAGTTCCGCTGCCGGTCTTGTTGTTTTTGTAATACGTATATGTGGTGACGATGCTGGTCAGGGCTGTGTTGGCAGCAGCAGTAGCCTTGATGGTTGTGTTTTCGTCCGCATTTAAACCGATTGTTGCTGAATGATCTTTTGTAAGGCCGGATACTTCAACGTCACCGTTCTGGGCGATAATATTGTTCGCATCTGCAGCAGCGGCACTGATTACCGTATTTCCAACAAGGAACGAAGCACCTGAGACTGTAACGGCTACGGGAACCGCTTTGTTGTTGTCAGCAAAGACTTTCGTGATGTCTGCCTTGTCGACTACGGAGGGGGCAACGGTCATATTTCCTGTAATGGACAGGGTTTTGTACTTGCTGACGCTGGTCAGGGACTTCAGTGTAGCATACTTGTACCCGCCGACCACGCCGGCAACCCGAATTCCGTCTGCGTCAGTCAGGATGACATTTGCATTTGGTGCCTTGATTGTGGCATCTACGGTCTGGCCGTTCAGATCGACCGTAAGTACGCCTGAATCATTTGTCTCAATCTTAAGCGTGCTGCAGCCCTCAGCAAGCGTATAGCTTTTGGTTTTCTCGATTGTTTCGCTCGCAGTAACAGCGTTTTCCTTTGCCGGTTCGGCGAATACATTCAGGCTCGCAGCAGGAGCGAATGAAACGGCCATCACGGCAGCCAGCGCTGCAGCCGAGAGCTTTTTTAAGTTTACATTCTTCATTCTTCTGTTTCCTTCCTTTCTAGAAACAACTGTCTTCCGGCAGCGGGTCAGTACTGCCGGGCCCCAGTTACCCTTGATTTTAGCAGAGCCTCCGGCCCTGTCAAGGGCTCCCGGCGCTTTTATACCACAGGTATAGGCACGCAATGCGTGTTCTATTATAGAGAGGCTGGAGCGGGCAATGTTTATTATCCCCAAACTTTTTCTTGACAAGGTCCCCCGACACATAGTATGTTTGCCACATAAATCACATCTGATTTCTTTGGCAGGGTTTCATTTGCCGGCTGCATTTCTGCAGCAAAACTTCCATCAATCGGTTCGTTTATCGTTATTATCTTTTGCTGTACAAAGGGAAAAGGGGCAGAAAATGGGAAGAGTACGAAGAGAGTGGCAAGATGGCGCCGTTTTGCACATTATGAACCGGGGTGTGCACCGGTCAACGCTTTTTCTGACAAGGTTTGATTATCAGAAATTTCTGAAGCTCATGATGGAAATGACAATCCGCTATGAATGCGAGGTGCTTGCATACTGCCTCATGAGAAATCACTATCATCTGCTGCTCCGGACCGCCGAGACGCCTGTGTGGCAGTGCATGCAATTTCTTCAAATGAATTATGCCATGTATTTCAACAGGGAGAAGACCCTGACCGGGTACCCGTTCGAGTCCCGCTACCTGTCCTACCCGATCCTCGACGAGAACTGCCTGCTCACCGCGTCGCGGTACATCCACCTGAACCCGGTGAACTCCGGAATAGTCCAGGACCCGTCCGCCTACCAGTATTCGAGCTACCGGGGATATCTCGCTTTTGAGAATAATATTCTCCTCTCGCCGGAACTGATCCTGAGTCAGTTCGGAGACGTCCACCCGGAACACAAGTATCAGGAATTCGTGGAGGGTTCCGCCGTTCCGACCGCTCTCGATGAAAAAATTCTGCGCGAAATGGCAAAGATGGAGCCATTGGTAGGGAGCCGCTTACTGAGCGATTGTCTTTCCGGAGTTCTATCCGGGGATCAGGAGAACGCCGGGAAACAGCATACTTACTGCATTTGAAGGTTCCTGACCCCTTCCCGGATTGTGGCGACGGTTGCGGCGACGGAGAAGCTGTCGACCGTGATGTCCGCATACTTTTCGTAGAGGGGAACCCGCTCGGCGTAGAGGGTTTCCAGGGTATAGCCGGGTTTCAGGGCGATGCCGCGGCTGTCGAGATTGTTGATGCGGGAGATGATCTCCTCGCAGGAGGCCCGTAGGTAGACAATGGGACCGGTACTGCCAAGATGCTTCATGGCCTTGTCTGAATATACTGCGCTCCCTCCCGTCGCAACGACGGCCCCGTGGACATCAAGACGTGACAGGACGTCCTCTTCGATCTGTGCGAAGGCTTCAAGACCCTTTTGATCTATTATTTCCTGCAGGAGAAGGCCTGTCTCCTCCTGGATCACAAGGTCCGTGTCCACAAAGGAAAGCCCGCAGGCCTTGGCCAGAACGACGCCGACCGTACTTTTTCCGACGCCCGGCATACCGATGAGGGTTATATTATTCTCATGCTTTTCCATAGTCAGTTCTGACCCCCTATACGATGTACTGCTTCAGCCGCCCGGCGATTTCCGGCTTGACCTCGGCAGTGATCAGGATGGCATCTGTCTCGTAGCTGCATTCCTGTACAATGGCCTCGCTGCGGAGGATTCCTTCCACACCGGAGTCGCTGTAGGGAATGCAGAACTTTTCAACTGTAGTACCTGCTGACAGGAGCTTCTCGATCTCATCGAGCAGCAGATCCATGCCCATGTTCTCGCGAACCGAGACGTAGATCCGGTCCCCGGCCTTCCGGGGGTAGTCGCCGGAGACCTTGTCGGCCTTGTTCATGACGTAGATGACCGGGATGTCGCCGGCGCCCAGATCCTTCAAGGTCTTTGCCGTCACATCCATGTGCATCCTGTAATTCGGGTCCGAGCAGTCGATGACCTCAACAAGAACGTCAGCGTACAGGGCTTCTTCCAGCGTTGAGCGGAAAGCCTGAATAAGGTCAGTCGGCAGATCGTTTATGAAGCCTACCGTGTCGGACAGGAGAAATGGCCGGCGCCCCTCGGGCTCTATGCGGCGGACAGATGTGTCCAGCGTAGCAAAGAGCATGTCAGCCGTGTATACATTTTTCTCATCTGTCGTACCATAGTCCGCCAGGAGGCGGTTCATAAGGGACGATTTGCCTGCGTTTGTGTAGCCGACAAGGGAAACCAGCGCGAGGCCGGAGGCCGAGCGCTTCTTCCTCTGCTGGCTCCGGACCTTCTCGATTTCCGTAAGTTCGCGGCGGAGGGCGGCCATCTCCTTCTCAATCTTCCGCCGGTCCAGCTCGATGGCCTTCTCTCCGGAACCCTTATTGGAGAGTGAACCGCCCGTTCCGCCCTGCCGGCCCAGGTTCCTGCGCAACCCCACGAGACGGGGGAGCATATACTTCAGGTGGGCATAGTCGGTCTGCAAGCGAGCCTCGCGCGAGCGCGCCCTCTCCGTGAAAATATTGAGGATCAATCCTGTCCGGTCCAGCACTTCAGTGTCGACAGCGTCAGCGAGGTTCGTGAGCTGGGCCGGAGACAGAGTGTTATTGAATACAACGATGTCAGCGTCCTTTTCGGCTACCTCCGCAGCCAGTTCTTCGACTTTTCCGGAACCTATATATGTGGCGGAATCTTCCTTTGACATATTCTGAACCAGTTCCCCGACGGGTTCAATATCAAGCGAGCGGCAAAGCCCTGCGAGCTCGTCCATTCCCGTGATGAAGGCGTCCTCGTCTGTATCGTCCTTCCTGCCGCCGACCAGAATAGCCCGGCGCTTTACATTATTCTCGATTTCCATAGGCCTCTCTTTTTCATTCTTTATCATTCCGAAAGTATTTTATCATTCTTTATTATCCTTTATCATCTTTTATCATTTTTTGGAAGGGCTATCTGCTATAATTCCTTTATCAACAGCACCCCCACCTAAGGAGAAAACCATGTCTGACATCCTCACCTACCTGACCGATTACGGCGATGAGACGTTCGCGGAGCGCCCCTTCAGCATCGCCGACAATTTCTGCCTGTCCGCCCTCTCCTACTTCGACGTCTCGCCTGTCGGCGATCGCATTTCCGGCGGCGAACACATGACGATTAAGGAAATGGTTGGCGCCCTCGACCTCTCGGCAGTCGAAACCCGTGGCCTCGTGACATTTCCGGTCGTCTTCTTGCAGCTCATGGCCGAAAGCAAACGCTTCGGCGACACCATGGTCTCCGATTACACGGAAATCATGGACACTGAACGGGAGTGCCAGTTTGCGGCTTTCCGCTACACCATGAGCGACGGAGCAGCCTATTTCGCCTTCCGGGGAACGGACGCCTCTATCATCGGCTGGAAAGAGGACTTCCTCCTGGCCTGTGGGGAAACAGCCGCTCAGCGATCCGCTGTCCGCTGGCTTGAACACGCAATCAAGGGTGTCCGCCGGCGCCGTCCCTGCTATGTCGGCGGCCATTCAAAGGGCGGAAACCTCGCGGTCTATGCGGGCGCCTACTGCAACGACGAGACCTTCGAACGTATCACGACGGTCTATTCGAACGACGGTCCCGGCCTCTGCCGCGACTGGACGCCGGACGAACGGATTGAGCGCGTCCGCCCTCTCGTCGTGAAGACCGTTCCTGAGTATTCCATTGTCGGCATGCTCTTCCCTGACGGCATCCCCTTTCGGATATTGAAATCAAACGAAAAAGGCAGCTACCAGCACAACATTTTTTCCTGGCAGCTGACCTCCGATGCCCACCCTGTCTATGCTGATGCCATCGACAAGGATGCGGCCCGCGTCAACACCGCGTTTCGGAACTGGATTGACGGCGAGGACATGGACCACCGCATGGCATTCATTATTAATATTTTCGACGCCATGCAGAAAGAAGACGCCACAACCCTGGCCGGTGCCACGTCATTCGACGGCTGGGAGCGCATATTCTTCACTGTCGCTAAGAAGCGCGGCATCTGGTCCACGGTCGGCAACCTCGTGAAGTCCTTCGTCAAAGCCTTCACGGACAAGGATTCCGACGACTACGCCCAGATGACGGGACTCATCACGGGCTGCGGCATGATTCTCATAGGTTTCCTGATTCTGATTCTTTCTGACATCGCCTTCCTGGTGGTAGGAGCAGGATTGGCCCTGCTGATCTTCATCCTGATGGTCTCCCGCCTCGTCCACAACGCTCACAGGGACATCCCAAAGGGAAACAAGGCTGTCCTGATCACGGCTGACTGCGCCGTTGCGGTCATCGCTCCGATTTTCTCCTTCAGCGCTTCAAACCTCGAGGCTGCCAGCGCCGCCCTCCTCGGCATAGCCCTCTTCGCCTACGGGGTCTACTGTTTTGCCAAACTCCTGAAGGACCGGTCCAGCCGCCTGCTCGCCTTCCGCAGCGTCTGCGCCATTGGAAACGCCCTGGCCATCTTCGGTCTTCCCCTGACCATCTCCGACTACTATCTCATCGCGACAGGCATGAACATCGTCCTCCTGGGCTTCCTGCATATCTATGGGGGGCAGGAACCCCAGAGTTAACAAGAGGGGGCACGCAATGCGTGCCCCCTCTTGTTTTCTTTTAATAATTCTTTACGCCGTGAAGTCTACCCGCTCGCCTGCCAGTGCAGGGGAGATTTCATCCCAGTTGACGTTCTGGATGGCCTTCACAAGGTCGTCCATATTGCCTGCCTTGACGGTTGTGAACTTGACGGTCGCCGGATCATAAGCCTTCTCGGGATAATCTTCCTCATCCGTGGAAACAGCCTTGCCTGTGGACTTGTCCTTCACGCTGCCATCGGCCTTCGTAGCCTTGTCCTCAGCGTCTTCCTTGGCAGCCTTCTTGGCGTCCGCCCGTTTCTCGGCCTGCTGGGCCTTGATGCGCTCGGACTGCTTGAGGCTGGCCTTCTGCAGATCCGCAAACATCTGCACCGTACCGTCGCTGCCGATTGTAATGCCGATCTTCGTGATCTGTCCGTGCTCGCTTTCGGGCTTGTTGTCAAAGCTGTACTTCTCAGAGACCTTCTTCATCTCATCGACAGCGGAGTCAATCTTGTCCGTAATCTTCTTCTCATAAGACTCGTCCGCCGCCATCTTCTCGAGCTCATCGGCAGAGAAAATCACGGAAATGTCCTTACTGCCGGCATTTGAAAGCTTCTCCTGCTCTTCATTCGTATTGCCGACATAGAGGTCGAAGTCCTTATATTTGTCGCGCAGCTTCTTCAGCAGGTCCTGAGCCTTGCCGGAAAGCTTGGTTTCATTGGTCTGGGAAATGCCGAGGGTCTTCGTCTTGTCCTCAGCGCTGCTGACATAGCGGTCGAGCTTCGAAGACTTGGAGCTTTCAGTCTTCTCGCTGCCATCCGTCTTTGCGCTGCTGTCGGTCTTTGCCGCAGTATCGCTCTTTTCAGTTCCCTTCGCCTGGGATTTCTTGTAGATGCCGTTCGCCGCCTGGTTCCCCAGGACGCCGGCCAGCGTAGAACCGTTGATTCCGAGAGACATGATGTTTTTCCTCCTTGAAAATAATGTAAACCATCCCTGTATCGCGCGAGCCTTGCGCAGCCTCGGTTTCAGAGGCTCTGCAGTCACCGGGTCGCGTCCGCCCGTCTGCGCACGCAGACAGGCCTGCTTATCTAATCACAATCATTCAGGTTTTTACCGATATGAGGCGTGAGTGCCTCACGCTGGAATCATCTGCTGCGGCTTGAAATCCATCTTCTTCAGGATCTGAAGATCCCGTTTTCGAGTGTTCTTCAGTGTCCAGGCTGAGCCACGCAGT
>JAZASQ010000088.1:0-7559 GCA_036343235.1 Lachnospiraceae bacterium | reverse complement strand
GGAAGCGGACTACGCTGACGACAACCTGGACAAGCTCTTCACAGCGGCCCTTTCAAACTGCGACAAGTACGACAATGAGATCAACCTCGCTGTCACGAAGCTCGGGTGCAAGGGCGACCAGCTGAAGATGATCAATCTCCGTATGAGCGAGCAGCAGGAGACCGTTGAGTCCCTGCAGTCAAGTAATGATGACCTCGACCTTTCGGACATCATCCTCAAATACACGGCGGCCTACACAGCCTACCAGTCGTCCCTGCAAGCAGCGGGTAAGCTTGGAGAGCAGACACTGCTCAATTACATTTAAACGGTTTTACCGCGGCTCCCTGCGGGGCTCGCGTTTTACATTAATCATTTTTTCAAGGAGGAAATGAAGGTGGAAGTAAACACAAGGCTTTTCGGGAAGATCGACATCGATGACAGCAAGATCATCACCCTGGACAAGGGCATCATCGGTTTTCCGGATCTCAAGAAATTCACCCTGATCTTCGACAGCGAGAAGGAAAACGAGGGGACCCCCGGCATCATGTGGTTCCAGTCCATGGACGAGCCCCAGTTCGCCATGCCTGTCATCATCCCCAATTACGTCGTCCCTGACTACAACCCCATCGTTAACGACGAGCTCCTCGAAGGCCTTGGCGAGCTCAATGAGAAGAATATCTATGTGATCACGACGATTTCCGTCCCCGAGGATATCAAGAACATGACGGTCAATCTCAAGGCCCCCATTGTCATCAATACCGAGACCCTGAAGGGAGCCCAGATCATCGTCGAGAACGAGGACGCCCTTGTGCGATTCCCTGTTTATGATATACTGAAGGCTGCAAAGGAGGGGAAGGACTGAAATGCTTGCACTTACAAGAAAAAAAGACGAATCCCTGATTATCAATAATAATATCGAGGTCACCATCCTTGAAGTCCGCGGCGACCAGGTCAAGGTGGGCATCACAGCCCCCAAGGAGGTTCCCATTTACCGCAAGGAAGTCTTCCTGCAGATTCAGGAGGAGAACAAGGCAGCTCTCGGTGCCGAGAACCTCGAAGCCCTGAAGCAGCTCTTCTGAAAATTGTATTTTTTTAAAAACAATCATCAATTTGCCCCTTTTCCGAATCCGGAGAAGGGGTTTTCTTATTATTCATGACTAATATTTTTGCCGGGGCATCCGATATAAGTGATAGAAACTGAAAGCGGGAGGCGGATGGTCTGTCCTTCCCTTTTGCCGGGCAGCCGGCAGGGCCTTGTGTTTACTTTGCAGCATTTCACATGGAGGTGTTTTCAATGGATGCGCTGAATACGAGTTACAACTACAGTGTTTCGGGACAGGGAAGTTCCGCCGGCGCTCAGCCCAAGGCGGCTCCGGAGCCTATTCCCGAGGAAACGGCGGCTCAGAGCGTCGATGCGATCCGGGAGGCAGTGACGAAGCCCCAGACGGACAGCAAAACTTCAGACGATACTCAGGCCGAGCAGAAATCCGCGTCCGACAAGCAGATTGAGGACGCCGTCAAGTCCATCAACAAGCACGCCAACGGAACCGAAGCCATCTTCGGTATTCATGACAAGACGAACCGCGTGACCATCAAGATCGTTGACAAGAAGACCCACGAGGTCATCAAGGAGGTTCCGCCCGAAAAGACCCTGGACCTTATCGCCAAGGCCTGGGAAATGGCCGGCCTCATCGTTGACGACAAGAGATAAATTCAGGAGGAAGAAGCTATGCCTATCCGAATGACAGGACTTACATCGGGACTTGATACGGAATCCATCGTATCCGCCCTCGTTTCATCCTATTCCACAAAGACAGAGAAGTACAAGAAGTCCCAAACGAAGCTCTCCTGGAAGCAGGATGCCTGGAAGTCCGTGAACACTGACGTTCACGACCTCTATACCCTGGCCGGCCAGATGAAGTTTTCTTCAGCTTACTCATTGAAGAAGACCACGGTGTCTGACGCCACAAAGGCCACTGTTACCGCTTCCGACAGCGCCCCCGCAGGCACCCGGACCCTGAAGATCAACAAGCTGGCCCAGTCTGCCTATATGACCGGCGGCAAGGTCTCCTATACCACGACCACGACCGTTGAGAACGAAGACGGAACGAAAACTGAAAAAGAGACTGAGAATCCCATTACGAAGGATACTGTCCTTTCAAACCTGAAGGGCATTACGCTCGGCAGCATTACGACGAAGGACTCGGACGGAAAGGAAACCAGTGAAAGCGCTACCCTCTTTAAGGTAAAGGTAGGGACAGGCGATGACGCAAAAACAACCCAGATCAAGATCGGCTCCACAACGAAGGTGTCCGGTCTCCTTTCCCAGCTGAATGCAGCCGGTTTGAATGCCTCCTTTGACGAGACCCAGAAGCGCTTCTATATCAGCTCCAAGACATCCGGTGCAGCCGGTGACTTCACGATTGAAGCGGATTCTGACGACCCGACCAATTCTGCAGCCACAATCGAGGCCCTGGGTCTGAATGTATCCTCTACAGATACGGACAAGAAGGCAAGCAAGGTTGAGGCGCAGGACAGCGAAATTGAACTGAACGGGGTCAAGTACACCTCTTCCGGAAATGACTACAATATCGATGGCCTTTCCATCACCGCCACCCAAAAGACGGAAGGTGACGGCATTACCATCACGACGAATGTCGACAAGCAGGGCATCTACGACAAGATCAAGGACTTCTTCAGCAAGTACAATGAAGTCATCAATAGTATCAACAAGCTCTACAATGCCGATTCCGCGAAGGACTATGAACCTCTGACCGACGACGAGAAGGCGGCCATGTCCGATACGGAAGTTGAGAAGTGGGAGTCGAAGATCAAGAGCGCCCTACTCCGCAAGGATTCGACCCTCGGCGACATCATCTCCTCCATGAACAGCGCCATGCAGGGCCAGTTCACTGTAGGTGCGACAACAGTGGAAGAGAAGGACGAGAACGGAAATACAGTCAAAAAGACTGAGGGCGGCACGAAGATGTCCCTGGTTTCCGACTTCGGCATCCATACCCTGTCCTACTTCGTAGTCGAAGACAATGAAAACTATGCCTTCCATATCGACGGCGATGAGGACGATGCTTCCGTCAGCGGCAATACCGACAAGCTGATGGCAGCCATCAACAAGGATCCGGACCAGGTCATCGACTTCATGAAGGCCCTGTCCAGCAACCTCTATGACAAGCTGGGCGCGAAGATGAAGTCCACATCCTTAAGCTCCGCCTATACCATCTACAATGACAAGGAAATGGCTTCCGAGTACTCGGATTACACGACCCTGATCAGCAAGTGGGAGAGCAAGCTCGAGGACATGGAGGACGCTTACTACAAGAAGTTCTCCACTATGGAGTCGGCCCTGACGAAGATGCAGTCTTCGACCAGCTCCCTGTCCGGCATGCTCGGGTAAGAAAATGCATAATGCATAATTCATAATTCATAATTATGCATTAGAAATTGTAGATTATTGTTGATGTAATAGGTGTTAATCAAATCATTATGCATTATGCATTATGAATTATGCATTATGCATTGATATAGTTTCCAGGGAGGGAAGGAGAGAAGTACTATGGCACTCAAGAACGGATACGCACAATACCAGTCCAGCAAGCTCATGACCGCATCGCCGGCGGAACTGACCCTGATGCTCTATGAAGGAGCCATCAAGTTCTGCAACATCGCCATTGTGGCCTGCGAGAACAAGGATATCGAGAAAGCTCATAATAATATTCGCAAGGTCGACCGCATCATAGAGGAATTCCAGCTGACCCTGGACCACAAGTATGAGGTGGCCAAGGATTTTGATGCTGTCTATTCCTACCTGCGCCAGCGCCTTCTGGAAGCGAATCTCAAGAAGGATCCGAAGATCCTTGAGGAAGTGCTCGAGCACCTTCGCACCATGCGGGACACCTGGAAGGAAGTCATGAAGCAGACGAACAACGGTATGTCTGTCAACCGCTAAGGAGTAGACTTTGTCAGAGAACAATTACGTACAGATGCTGCGGGAGAGCCTGGAGAAGAAGGTTGAGATCCTGAAGGAAATCCGGGTCAAGAACGCAGAACAGGGGCGGATTCTGACGGACCCCAATGCCGACCCGGACGACTTTTCGGAAAATATTGAGGCCAAGGGCGCCCTGGTGGACGAGATCATAAAGCTGGACGACGGCTTTGAGATTGTCTTCGAGAAGGTGTCCGAGGAACTGCAGGAAAACCGGCAAAGCTACCGGGACGAGATTGTCCGCATGAAGGAACTGATCACGGAGATCACGGACCTGACAGCTGAGGTCGAGAGGGAAGAGCAGCAGAACAAGGGCCTGGCGGAGAAGAAGTTCGCCGATGTCCGTGCCCAGGTGAAGAAGGTGCGGAAGAGTCAGACCGCCGTCACGAACTACTATCACAACATGATGAAGACGAATTACGACGACCCCCAGTTCATGGACAGGAAGAAATAAAACCGCAGATATGCTAATATGACACCGCAGGGTAATAGCACCCTGCGGTGTTTTTCATTTTGGACGGCTTCAGCGGGCGCCGACTCGCCGGGAATCTTGTATGACAGAAAATGAAGACAAAACCTACGTGTTTGTGCGCGGCCTGTATGACACCCTGGATCTCTTCTCGGAGGAAATAGAGGCGGCCCTGAAGGAAATGGGATACGGGACCTTCGTGTTTAACACGGTAAACCCGGGAAAGGAGCTGCAGGAGCTGCTTACCCTGCAGGTCACGAAGGGCATTGCCGCCGTCATCGCCTTCAACAATCTCGCCTGGAATCTGGGCACAAAGGAGGGCGGCAACCTCTGGGAAGCCATGGGGGTCCCCTATGTGGACATCCTGATGGACCACCCTTTTCACTTCGACCGCATTCTGCAGAATCTGCCGGAGAACGCCTGTCTCTTTACCGTGGACCGGCGGCATGTCGAATACGTGAAGCGGTATTACCCGGATATACAGCACGTATATTTCCTGCCCCATGCCGGCTGCGTCAATGCAATCAGCGCCTTGTCCGCCACAGGAACTTCAGAAGATGCAGGAAGTGAAGAAACACGCAACGCGTATAGCCACGCTTCTCTGCCGGAACCTGCGGCAGACCGCGATATCGACGTCCTCTATGCCGGAGCCCTGTCCCGGGTCCTGGTGGAGCAGCTGATTCCGGACTTCGACTCCATCACGGCCTTTGACGGGGCCGCCTTTTCCGGGACCTGCCTCGACCGCCTGATTTCGGAGCCCTTTCTCACAACGGAGGAAGTCATCCGGGAGGAACTCAAAAACGTCGGCTTAAAAAGCCTGTCTCCGGAGGAGGAGAGGGCTTACATCACGGACTTTCGCTTCCTTGACGGCTTTGCGGTCTCCTTCTACCGGGAGAGCGCCGTGAAAAATCTCGTGACCCACGGCATCCGCGTGACGACCCTGGGCCTGGGCTGGGAGACCTGTGACTGGGCGGACAGTGAGTGCCTGACCCTGGGCGGGAAGGTTTCCGCAAAAGAAGTCTTTTCCTACATGAAGCGCTCCAAGGTCGTCCTTTCGACCCAGACCTGGTTCAAGGCCGGAGCCCACGACCGGATTTTTAACGGCATGCTTTCCGGGGCGGCCGTTGTGACGGATACGTCGGAATACCTGGGAGAGATATTTGGCGATACGCAGTGCGTACAGTACGATTTGAAGGAAACCAGGCGCCTGTATGGGCGGGTTTCCGCCCTGCTGGAGAGTGACGGCGCCAGGGCAGCCATGGCTTTTGCCGGGCAGCAGGAGACCCTCGCCCGCCACACATGGAGAAGTCGGGCGGAGGAGCTTATTTCGGTATTGGAGCGGGCGGACAGCTGACGGACACGGAAGATGCCGGGCTTTACATTATTCATGAGGGAGATATTTCATGGCAAAGAAAATTCTCTTCTACCGCTGGAAGGCCTATAACTACCTGGATATCCGCCAGGCCTTTGAAAAAGAGGGCTATGAGGTCACGGAGGTTTATCAGAAGCTCGAAAGCTACGATATCGACCGGGCCTTTGCTGCCAGATTCGACCGGACCCTGGTGTCCGAGCCCTGGGCCTTTGTCTTCACGGTAAACTACTTTGCCGTCATAAGTGACGTCTGCAAGCGGCGGGGCATTCCCTACGTGGCCTGGACCTGCGACAACCCCCTAATATCCATGTATCACGAGTCCGTTTTCAATGAGAACAATTTTCTTTTCTCCTTTGACCGGACGAACGTGAAGGAATTTCAGGACATGGGGGCACCCCACATGTATTACCTTCCCCTGGCCGCCAATCCCGACCGCCTTTCTAAGGCCGCAGCAGCCCCTCCGGCCGAAGGGGTGGACATGTCTCTCTACGAGAATACTGTCTCCTTCGCCGGCAGCCTCTATGAGCGCAATTCCTACGACCGCCTGGAGCCCAAGCTGCCGGAATACCTGAAGGGCTACTTCGACGGCATCATGGAAATGCAGGCCGACCTCTACGGGGCCAATATGCTGGAGGAGGCCCTGACGCCGGACATACTCACGAAACTCGGTGAATACTTCACGCTTGAGAAGACGGAAGGGTCATTTTCGAATCTCTCCCTCGTCTTTTCCACGACTGTCCTGGGCTTTAAGGTGGCCCAGAAGCAGAGGAAGGAAGGTCTTCTGGCCCTTTCCGCCGCCGGTCTTCCCGTCTCCATCTATTCGAACTCCGATACGTCGGACCTCGTGGGCCTTACGTATAAGGGCGGCCTCGAGTACTGGACGGAGCTTCCGAAGATGTACCGGCACACGGCAATCAATCTGAATTTCACGATTCCGAATATCGTATCCGGTATTCCTCTCCGGGTCTTTGATATCCTGGGCTCCGGGGGCTTCTGCCTCACGAATTACCAGGCGGAGCTGCCGGAGTACTTCACGGACGGCCAGGACATAGCCATATTCTACGGCAGGGAAGACCTCGTGGAGAAGGCGAAGTACTACGCGGCCCACGACAGCCAGCGGGAGATCATCGCGGCCCGGGGCGCCCGCAAGGTGGCCGAGCAGCACACGGTGGGCCAGCGGATCAAAAAGCTTCTTGAGACGCTGAAAGGCGTCCTGTGAAAGTACTTGAAAAAGTACCTGTCCGCTGTATGGGGACGGGGTTTCCGCAGGCGGGAGAAAAAGGTGTCTTCAGGATGAAAACTGTCCGCACAGTAGAGACAGGTGTTCGGCCAGGAAATAAAAAACTGTTGACAAAGGCCTCGTTTCCGCTATAATGGCTAATGTCGGTTTGGGAAATGTATACCAAACCGCTATGAAAAACGTGAAGGCTTCAAAAAGCGTTTCGGAGCCGGCTTTCAAAACAGAGGCGTGAGCATGTACAAAGGGGTGCAGGAGAATGTTCTCTGCACCCCTTTTATTGCACTTCAACTCTTTATCAGATGAAAGCGTTAAAGCGTTCTTTCTTATATAAAATGTGTTAGGAGAGTGGCATCGTGGCCAAATACATCATCAAGCGTGTTCTTTTCGCAATCCTTACGATCTTCATCGTAAGTCTCATCACATTCTTCGTCATGAATCTGGTCCCCGGCGGCCCCTTCAACAAGGAGAAGGCCGTATCCCAGGCCGTTCTGGACGAGCT
>JAZASQ010000087.1:0-7563 GCA_036343235.1 Lachnospiraceae bacterium | reverse complement strand
GAGACACCCTCTATGCCCTTGGCGGATTTGCCGGAGGCCAGGGCCGTGGCAATCTCAATGGCTTTGGCGGCCTGCCCGTTCGCGTTCTGGAAGACCGTGAAGGCCATCTCGCCGTTTTGAATGGATTTGCAGCCGTCAGCTGTGGCATCGACGCCGGTGACGGGAATCTCCCCCGGGTCAAGGCCGTTGTCCTTCAGGGCTTCTACCGCACCAAGGGCCATGGTGTCGTTGTTGCAGAAGATGGCGTCCACGCTCTGACCGGTGCGGAAGAAGAGGTTCAGTTTCTGCCGGGCCTCTGTATCCGACCAGTTGGCGTAATCCATAAAGACGACATTGTATTTGATACCTTCGTCCGTTAGAGTATTTTTGACAGCTGCCGTACGAGCTGTCGTAGCCGAATGGCCTTTCTCCCCTTCCATGATGACGATATTCATGTCTTTCTTGCCCAACTTCTGAATGACATACTCGGCCTGGTCTTTGCCGGATTCTGTCTCGTTCGAAGCCACATACATGTACTTGTCCGCGGAAAGGGCGCTTTCGTCCGGCTGGTTGTTTACATAGATGACAGGAAGGTTCCCGGCAGCCAGCTCTATCTGGGGTGCCGTGGAAGAATCCGCCAGACGGCAGATGACTGCCCCGTAGCCGCCTTCTGCCGCTTTTCGCGTCGCTTCCACCTGGGCCTCAACATCGTTGCCGCATTCCACCTTGTCCATGGTGACACCGGCATCCGAAGCCGCCTGGGCCATACCGTCTGTCAACAGCTTCCGATAGGCATCCTCCGTATCCGTTGTGACAAACATGATTTTCGATGCACTGCCGCCGGAGGAGGAGCCGGAAGACGCCCCGCAGCCTGCCAGCAAAACGACTGTCATGACCCCGGTCAGGAGGCAGACGCCAAATTTTTTCATTAGTCTCATTTTCATCTCGGCCTCCCTCAAATCTTGAAACGGTTGACATACTCGGTCAGGGTATCGGATGTCCCGGCCAGCTGCTCGGAATTGTCCGCCACGTCCTGGCTGGACTTCGTGATGTCCTGGGCCTTTTGAACCATATCCTGGGAGGTCTGCAGGATTTCGTCGGCCGATGCTGCCTGCTCTTCGGAGATGGCGGCCACATTGCTTGCAACGTCGTTTACCTTGTCCACATCCTGGACCATGTCCCGGATCAGGGCATCGGATTCCTGAATGTTCTCGAAAATCTTGTCGAAGGTACCGACAGCTGTATTGATGAGCTCCGTATTCTGATTGATGCTCTCGGCGCTTGTATTGGCCTGATCCACAACCTTTGCGATAAGGTCCCGGACCTGATCGATGAGCTTGGCAATATTGGAGGCGCTGGCTGAGGAGTTCGTGGCCAACTTGCCGATTTCGGAAGCTACGACGGCAAAGCCCTTACCGGCCTCGCCTGCCCGGGCCGCCTCAATCGAAGCATTCAGTGACAAGAGGTTCGTCTGGTCGGCTATCTCACTGATGAGACCGACGATATTCGTGATTTCTTCGGAAGCCTGACCTACCTGGTTTACAGACTCCACTAGATTCTCATTGGACTTCTGGATTTCCTGCATGGCAAGTGAAAGCTGCTCCATGTCAGAGCGGCCCTCCTGGGAAAGCTCTACCGTGGCCTTCATGGATTCACCGGCCTTGTCGGACTTGTCCCGGGTATCGGCCACAACTCCGGCCAGGACGGTTGCGTTCTGGGCGATGTCGTTGACGGCAGCCGCCAGCTGGTCAACGGTCTCGTTCAGGCTCTGCATGGCATCGGACTGGGTCCGGGAGTCATCAAACATAGACTTACTAACCCGGTCGCTGGACTCGGACTGTTCCCGGAGTTTCTGGGACTCTTCATTGATATTTGAAAGCATGGAGCGCATCTTCTCGACAAAGTCACGGACCGATGAACCCATGGCACCGATTTCGTCATTGGAATTTGCCCTGACGTCAATCGTGAAGTCACCTTCACTCATGGCCGTGATGTCCTTCGTGATATCAGCAAGGGGAGCAATGACCCGGCTTACCATGAAACCAATCAGAAGGGCAAGAACTGCTGCCGCTGCAATTCCGACGAGAATCAGAATCTGAATCATCTGGTTCACACCCCGGAAAACGACTTTGATGGGAATGTAGGAGACCAGAATCCAGTCGGTCCCGCTGATCTCATCGAAGGCAACGAGGTTGTTTGCAATCGTGGAATCCGCATAGTCCCGGGCGGAAAGCTGCACGGCAACTCCGGAGAGGAGCTTGCTGCCGGTCAGGGAAGCAATAGTCTGGCCGACCTGGGCGGAATCGGGCGAGGCCAGTACGAGCCCGTCCGTCGTATCGATGAGAAGGGAGGAGGCCTTCTTCATCTTGACACCGGAATTGACAATCGTGGAAATCTTGTCAATCGTAAGGTCCGCGTCCAGAACCCGGATTTCATCGGCCCCGTCATCGAGCATACCCGTGGCGGAAATAACCATGACGCCGTCGCCCCGGTCATAGGCCTCTCCGTAATGCATATTGACAGAGGTCGTGCCCTGCTGATACCAGGTCTCGCCTGTGGGATTCGAAGTCGGCGCTTCGGAATCCGCGGCCTTATAGACCCTGCCGGAGGAAGTCCCGATCCGCATACCGTCCGCCACATTTTTGTTGTAGCCATAGTAGGCATCGAGCACATCCTGCAGCCCTTCTTCGTCCGGATGCAGGGACTCAATGGCATGCTTGACGGTCTGGAAATTTTCAAGGTTCTCGTTCAGCCAGGACTCAATATTGTCCCCCTGATTCGAAATGGAGGAATCCAGTTCCTCCACGGCCATCTCCCGCATACGCTGGCTGGAAATATAGCCTGCGGTAGCGACAAGAATGGCAATCACCACCAACACTGTCGGTACAATCAGTGCCAGAAGGCGGTTTCGAATCCGTCCGGTCTTCTTCTCTTTTGTTTTCATGCTCTCTCCTTTTGTATCAAATTACCCGACTTTCAATTCATCGGATATCCGTAACGAATATTATATCATTTTCGGAAACTGTGAAAAGGCGGAAACACACCCCTTTTTACGGAAAAACAGGGAATCTTGCTTTCTCCCCGCGGCCTACTCAACCGCCTTCAGAGACTCCGCCATAGGAATCCTGCGAATCTGCCGCCGCATGGCGACGTCAACCAGAAAAGCAAAAAGAACCGTGAAGAAGACAGAAAAGCCGTAGCTCAGCGGAGCGATGTGAATGTCAAAGACCATGGTATCCACGACAATCATATGCATGACAGCATAATGAAAGGCATAGCCTATGGGAAGCCCGAGCAGGGCAGCCAGAATCGCCGACAGGACATTCTCCCGGAGAACATAGGCATAGAGCTCCTTCGGATAGAAGCCCAGGACTTCCACCGTGGCAATCTCCCGGGACCGCTCTTCAATATTGATATTCGTGAGGTTGAAGATGACAATAAATGCCAGGGCCCCGGAAAAGAGAACCATGAGGGCAACAATATAGTTCACACAGGAAAGAGTTTTATTCACCTTGTCCTTTGCGTCAACCAGATTCGTAACACTGCGGATGCCGTCCTCAGTCATCAGTTCAGCGGGAAGGATATTCGCAGCAAGCGGGTCCGCCTGAATGAGAAAAGTATTCGCTTTCCAATCTCCTGCTGCCTCATCCAGCGTGTCAGCGGATACGAAGACGAAATTATCCACCCGGTTTTCAAAGATGCCCGCCACCCGGACGGAGAAGGTATTCATATCCGCGTCCTGTATGTCAAAGGAGTCCCCGACGGAAAGGCCCAGTTTCTCTGCAATCTTTTCATTGATGACGGCCTCTCCTTTCCCCGGGAAGGGAATCTTTTTCTTCGTCTGCCGGTCAGCAAGTGTCCAGAAGTCATCAAAAGCTACTGTGTCGGAAACGCCGTAGACCGCTACGGTATTCAGGGCTGCCTCAGGACCCGTGAGATCACAGCGCCCGATTGAGCAGGAAAGAGTCCCGGTCACACCGTTCAGGTGCTTTATATTATTCTCGATGTCCTCTTCATCCCCGGAGAAGCCGGCCTCGTACTGGTACTTCTGTATCTCCCCGTACTGCTCGTCTCCCATGTGAATCAGGGAATCCCGCACGCCAAAGGAAGTCACAAGCAGGGCCGTACAGCAGGAAATGCCCACCAGCATCATGAGGAGACGGGCCTTGTAGCGGAACATGTTCCGGGTCACGATTTTCTGCAGGAAGGAAAGCTTCTTCCAGAAGCCGCGCAGCCGCTCCAGGAGAATCCGTTTTCCCGCCTTCCCCGCCTTCGGCCGGATCAGGGCGGCCGGCGTACTGATGAGCTCTCCCCGGCAGGTGATATAGGTGCTGATGAGAATCCCCGCCATGGATACGGCAAAGGTCAATAGAGCCAGAGACGGTGAAAAGATGAAACGAAGCGGGGCAAAGCCGTAGACGCTTCCGTAGGCCAGCCAGAAGACTTTCGGAATGGCATACGTCCCGCCGAAAAAGCCCAGGGCCCAGCCCAGGAGCGTAGCGCTTCCTGAATAGAGAAGGTATTTAAGAATAATGTGGGAATTCCGGTATCCCATTGCCTTCAGGGTACCGATCTGCCCCCGCTCCTCTCCCACCATGCGGAACATAGTCGTGATACAGACCAGCATGGCAATCAGGACGAAAAACAGAGGAAAAACATTCGCAATGCCGCTCACGATGGCTGTGTCGCTCTTGAAGGACACATAGCCCGCATTTTCAGTGCGGCCAAGGACATAGACAGTCGGCTTCTCCAGACCGGCCTTCTCCGCCAGTTCCTCCCTTGAAGGGAGTTCTTCATCCGCTCTGGAAAGAGCCTCGCTCAAGGCAGTTTCCTTCTGCACGGTAAGCATTTCTTTCGGAATCTGTCCGGATGCGGGCAGCTGCTGAAACTGCGCCTCCACCGCATCCTTTGCCTTTTTCTCTGCTTCCTCTTTTGCCTTCGTCTCTATCTCGTCAAGAAGTTCGCTGTATCGGGCTTCCGCCCTCTCCTGCAGCAGGGACTTCATTTTTTCTTTCTCTGCATCCGCGAGCTCATCGTAGGCAGCCGAGTACAGGGGCTCCTTCTCAGAAAGAGTCACATCGATTTCCGTAAAGGCATCGGTGTCAATGGCCCCGGGCAGGACATAGAGAAAGCCCTTGGGCGTCCCGCTTCCGATGGAAGACGTCCCCCGGTCCGTCCCGAGATAAAGAGGTGAATTGCAGAGGCCTGTAATCGTAAACTCCCGCACTGTCAGACTGTCCGTCACACTATCCTCATTTGCTTCGGACACCATGAGTGTTTTCCCGATATCCTCCGCTGAAAAAGCCCTGGCATCGGCAAGGCATTCGTCATCACTCACCGGGACCCGGCCCGCAGTGCTCACAGGAAGGTTCTCAATTTGCGGCAGGGTATGCAGACGGTAGGCCCGGGTATCCCCCTCAAATTCCATCAGGGCATCAAGGGACACTGTCCCTTCCGCCTCTTGTACCCCGTCCGCCTCCATGAAGGCTGTCACATCCCCGTCCGTCAAGCCCAGAGTAGACAAGAGGCGGAAATCACAGAAATTCTCCTCATCGAAATAGGCCTGGCAGGTGGCCTGAAAGGCCTCCTTCGTGACCTTGAGCCCCGAAAAGAAACCGACACCTAAAAGCACGATCAGAAGAAGGGCCAGATAGCGGGCAAAGAAGGTCCGGATGCTGCGGCCGGTAAGTTTAAATATAGCCTTCACCACTCAATCTCCTCAATCGGCGTCACATTCTGATTTTTCTCATTCGATAGAATCTGTCCGCTCTTAATGCGCATGATCCGGTCCGCCATGGGAGCAATGGCCTGGTTGTGGGTGATGATAATGGCGGTCGTCCCCCTCTCCTTTGTGAGGTCATAGATGAGCTTGAGGACAGCCTTCCCGGTCACATAGTCCAGGGCCCCGGTCGGCTCGTCACAGAGAAGGAGGCTGGGATTCTTGGCCAGGGCCCGGGCGATGGCCACCCGCTGCTGTTCGCCGCCGGACAGCTGGGCAGGAAAATTATTCATTCTTTCCGAAAGGCCGACCATGGAGAGGGCTTCCTCCGCCGGAATGGGGTCCTTTACGAGCTGAGCCGCAATCTCCACATTTTCAAGGGCAGTGAGATTGGGGATGAGATTGTAGAACTGAAAGACGAAACCCACGTCCTTCCGCCGGTAATCGGCCAGCTGGCGCGCATTCATGCCGGATACAGCATGGCCTGCAAAGGTAATTGTGCCGGATGTCACTGAATCCATCCCGCCCAGCATGTTGAGAAGGGTTGTCTTTCCGGCCCCGGAGGAGCCCAGAAGAACCGTGAGCTCCCCTTCCTCTATGGAGAAACTCACCCCGTCGAGGGCCCGGACCTCCGACTCCCCGCTTCCGTACACCTTTGTCACATCTTTGAAAGTAATATAGGACATGGCGCCTCCGAAAATATCAAGTTTCCGAAAAAGAAAGAACAGATGACCTTTCCGTCACCTGCCCTTTATTTTAACACATTCCATATATGAATACGTCTTCTACATCTCATTCAGAATCCCCTGAATGCCTTCTTCCTTCAAGACCTTCTTATAGTAAGCCAGCTCATCTGAAATGAGGTCGTCAATCATCCGCATGCCGAGAAGCTCTACAGGAGCCTTGTCGTCCGTAAAGACGGTGCCGCCTGTCTCCGGCGTCTCCAGTCCTTCAGAGACGGTCTCCATCATGGCGGAAAGCTGCCTGTCTCCGATTCCGCCTGCATTTTCAGAAAGAGCTGCGGCCAGGTCCGTATTCACGGAAGCAAAAAGTTCCCGGTTCGTATTTCCCTTCACATCGACGGTTTCCACATTGGGAAAGACCGAGGCAATCGTATCCGTAAGGCCTGCGTTGATGGAACCGGCCTTGTCCGAGTGCATATTGAGATTCACGACCATGACCCCGCCCGGCTTCAGGTGGTCCCGCACCTCGGTGAAGAACTCCTTCGAACTCATCTGGAAGGGAATCGTGATGTCCTGGTAGGCGTCGACCATGATGCAGTCATATTTTTCATCCGTACCGGAAAGGAAAGCCCTGCCGTCATAAGTGACAACGGGAATATCCTCCGGCAGGTCGAAATAGGTATGGGCGAGGCCGGTAATCTTCTCATCGATTTCCACGCCGGTCACATCTGTCCCCGGAAAATACTTCTCTGTCTGTTTGGCAAAGGTCCCTGTTCCCATGCCGAGGACCAGAAGGGACGGATGTTCCTTGTCTTGAAAATCCGCCATGACCGGGGCTGCCAAAGCATAGTCATAGTACATGCCCGTCAGGTCGTCCGTCTTCATCTTCACGGACTGAACCCCGAACAGAACGTTCGTGGAAAGAATGGTCCGGTCGGAAAGGTCTTTTACCTGCAGGTAATTATATACAGACTCGCCTTCGTATGTCAGATTTTTCTCCCAGAAGGCAAATCGGCCGGTACTTCCGAGAATCGTGAAAATAATGAAGAGCACGAGGGCAAGCAGGGATTTCCGCAAACCTGCCTTCTTCGAGAAAAAGTAGAAAATGGCCAGAGCCAGCAGAATCCCGGAAAAAAGGATGAAGGTCACCGCCGTACCGACTGCAGGTATTGTCACAAATGT
>JAZASQ010000086.1:0-7635 GCA_036343235.1 Lachnospiraceae bacterium | reverse complement strand
TGTGACCGTCTCCGGTACCAGCGTGAACATGACGGGCATTGCATCCGCTGTTTCATCAGCTTCCGTGGCAGTCGGGACGACGACAGGACTCTCCATCAATGTCCTTCCCGCCGGGGCCACGGATTTCGCCGGGGCCACCTGGACGTCAGCGGATCCGACCGTTGCGACGGTTGCCGTCAATGCCAGTGACCAGACCAAGGCAAGCCTCACCGGAGTGAAGGCCGGCAGTACGAATATCACGGTCTCGGCCCGCAGTGCTATGGGCTCAGTCTATACGCTCAGCATCCCGGTCAAAGTCATCGTGCCCATGACCGGCATCAAGCTGAATCAGACAAAAGCCACCATGGTTCAGGATACGACGCTCTCCCTGAAGGCATCCGTGGTCCCGGACGGGGCCTATGGGCTCAAGTCCGTAGCATGGAAGTCCTCGGATGAAAAGGTGGCCACGGTATCATCAGACGGTGCCGTGAAGGCAGTGGCAGGCTCCGGTTCAGCCATTATTACAGCGACAGCAACAAGCGATTCAAACCAGACGTATACCGCCACCTGCAATGTGACCGTCACGGACGGAATTGCCGGAGCGACAGCCATCCTGAACAGGGCCTTTGTCACCCTGGGCGCCCAGAACGCGGTAGTCAGCGGAGATACTTCTTCAAGCGGCTACCTGCTTTCGGCGGTCCACGCCATCGATGTCATGGCAAAGAAGACGACAGGTGTGACCATCGCCTCAGGCAAGGGTATGATAGAGGCCATCACGGAGGCCCAGAACAATTCCCGGACCCTGGACCCTGTCATTAAATATGTGGCGAAGAATGTGCCGGCCAACAGCAGCAAAGTAACCCTGCAGGTTCTGCCCCGCTTCAATATTGAAGTCACAGCGGCGGATTCGGGTTCAGCCATCTACATGATCACCCCCACCTACGATGTGACGGTACAGGTTGGAAACGCTGTCCCTGTGACTGTCTCCACCGGCAATCCCATGGTCATCACGGATACCGTCACCATGACGCTGCCGATCTCCGACCGCCTGGCCAAGGGACACAAGGCGCTCTATATTACTCATAAGTCCAGCTACGGCGACATGTACTACAAGGGCACTGTCAAGGGCGGCATCCTGACCTTCGAGAACCCGGACGGTTTCTCGGAATTCGACGTGACCATCGCCGCGCCCAATGGCTACACCGGCAGCACTGACGACGACAGCGGCACGACGAACCCTCTTGCTACGGTCATCTACCGCCTCTACAACAAGCTGAACGGGGACCACATTTTCACGGTCAACAAAACCGAGCAGAAATTCCTACGGCTCCTGGGGTGGAAGTCCGAGGGGACGCCCTTCAAGGCAGCCTCCAAAGCCGGGGGCGTTGCAGACCTGCCCATCTACCGCGTATATAATAAAAAGACCGGAGAGCACCTGCTGACAGCAAAAGTCGCCGAGCGCGACATGCTGCTGAAGGCGGGCTGGAAGGACGAGGGCATCGCCTGGTACGCGGCCTCCAAGGGCACCCATCCGGTCCACCGCCTCTACAACAAGCGCGGTTTCCATCACTACACCGCCAACGACTTCGAGCGGGGCATCCTTGTGGGCCTGGGCTGGAAGGACGAGGGCATCGTCTTCTATCAGACAGAATGAGAATAATGTAAATCGCCATAGAGCGAGCGGGGGCTGTGTCTTCACAGCCCTCGTTTGCTACAAGCGGCGCCCATGTTTGACGGCCGGGAGTCGCAAAAGAGAAGGCTTGTTACATCCGGCGCCCATAGCCTGCCAGCGGGAGTCGCAAAAGAGAAGGCTTGTTACATCCGGCGCCCATGTTTGACGGGCGTGAGTCGCAAAAGAAAGGCGCTGTTACAAGCGGCGCCCATGCTTAGCCGACGCAGGGTTCCGAATAGGAGAAAATGAATGGGTGTTGTTACATTTGAAAACCAGGTATATGGCGATGACAGTTTCCCAGCAACGGAAAAGGTCTACGACAGCAGGCCCTATGACGTGACATTTGCGGCCTCGGTGGTGACCTGCCATGCGGCGACAAATCCCAAGGACGGCAGCCGCTGCTTTGCTGTCCTCCTGGACCGGACTCTTTTCTTTCCGGAGCAGGGGGGCCAGACCTGTGACAATGGAACCCTTGAACCCGCCCTCATAGATGAGGGAACTTCTTTCACGGATCTGCCTGCGGGAAACTTCGGAGATATCAGCAGCGGCAGAAACGAAGGGACGGGCGGCGGCAGCGGCAGAAACGGGGAGACACAGGGTAGCAGCGGCAGCAATTCTGAAGAATATGAAGATGCTGAAGAAAATATCCGTGTAAACGTCCTCCACGTCGGCATTGACGAGAAGACCGGCATCATCACCCACTACTGCGACGGGGCCTTTTCGGCCGGCGATCGGGTGAAGGGCCATATCGACTTCGCCCACCGTTTCTCAAATATGCAGAACCATACGGGAGAGCACATATTTTCAGGCCTTGTCCACACCGCCTTCGGCTACAATAATGTAGGATTTCACCTCTCGGACGACATTGTGACCATGGACTATGACGGGGTCTTAAGCCCGGAGGAAGTGGCTGCCATAGAATACCGGACCAACGAAGCCATCTGGAAAAATGTCCCGGTCCGCTGCTTCTACCCTTCAGAGCCCGAGCTCGAAGAGCTGGACTACCGGAGCAAGAAGGAGCTGTCCGGCCCCATCCGCATCGTTGAAGTTGAGGGTTACGACATCTGCGCCTGCTGCGCCCCGCACGTGAAGCGGACCGGGGAGATCGGAGAGCTTACGGTCCTCTCAGCCATCAATTATAAGGGCGGCACCCGCCTCTCCATCCTCTGCGGGAAGAGGGCCTATGAATACATGGCGGGGCTCAGAGAACAGGCGCGAGCGGTCTCGCAGAGTCTGTCGGTTCCGGTAAATGCCATTGCGAGCGCCGCTGAGAAGCAGCTGACTGAAAAAGGGGCCTTAAAGCAGGAGATTGCAGCCCTGCAGCAGAAGATACTTGCTTTCCAGCTGGCTCAGGTCCCTTCAGCTGAGAATAATGTAATTCTCTTTACTGAGGCATCGGACAACGTGACGATCCGCAATGCCGTAAATGACCTGACCGCCCGCCACGCGGGCTACGTAATGCTCCTGAGCGGCGGCCCGGCGGCGGAAGGCGGCCCTGTTTCGGCGGCGAAAGGCGGCCCAGCCCAGCCCTCTGCTGAGGCCGGAAAAGCCGGGGGCCGCCCCGCCGCCTACCGCTTCATTCTTGGAAGTGCGACGAAGGATTGCAAGGCCGCCCTCTCTACCTTGCAGCAGACCCTGTCTGCGAAGGGCGGCGGGACCAGGGAAATGGTGCAGGGGACAATCTCTGCACCGAGGATGGAAATCGAAGAGGCGTTTTCGAGGCTATCGTAAGGCTATTGGGCTTATAGTTTGTTTCAAAGCAAAAGTCCGCCAAAGAAACCTTGTACCTTGGGCTTATAGTTTGTTTCAAAGCAAAAATCCGCCAAAGAAGCCTTGTACCTTAGGCCTATGGCTTGTTTCAAAGCAATAGTCCGCCAAAGAAGCCTTCCCCCTTGGGCCTATGGCTTGTTTCAAAGCAAAAGTCCGCCAAAGAAACCTTGTACCTTGGGCCTATGGCTTGTTTCAGTGCAAAAGTCCGCCGAAGAAACCTTGTACCTTGGGCTTATAGTTTGTTTCAAAGCAAAAGTCCGCCAAAGAAGCCTTGCCCCATGGGCCTATGGCTTGTTTCAAATCAAAAGTCCGCCAAAGAAGCCTTGTACCTTGGGCCTATGGCTTGTTTCAAAGCAAAAGTCCGCCGACGGCTGGCCGGCCCCTGGGCATATATGTCATAACAAAACAAAAGTCCCATTTGAAAATTTCATAAAAAAGGTCTTGAAAACGTTTCCACAACATGTTATTTTGGAAACAGATGAGAGCTCCGCGGAAGAGTTTTATATATCCTGATTCGCGGAGTTCATTTTTTAGCCCCCGGGCGAGCCGGCATTGCGCATGCTGACAGATGTTTTTGCCCCGGGCGAGCCGGCATTGCGCATGCTGACAGATGCAATAGACAGCACCGTGTCTCTGCAAGACGCATGCTGACAGATGCAATAGACAGCACCGTGTCTCTGCAAGGAGCATACAGCCCGGCTGCGAAGGCGCACTACATTATTCATAGAAGGGGAACATCATGAAGGGAAAGGAAATCGGACGGTCGGCAGGGGTCCTGATGCCGGTGTTTTCGCTGCCGTCCAAGTACGGCATCGGCTGCTTTTCGAAGGAGGCCTATGAATTCGTGGACTTCCTGGCGGAGGCCGGCCAGAGCCTGTGGCAGATCCTGCCGCTCGGACCCACCAGCTACGGAGATTCGCCCTACCAGAGCTTTTCCTGCTACGCGGGGAATCCCTATTTCATCGACCTGGACAAGCTGATCGAGTACGGCTGGATAGATAAGGCCGACATCACGGGAGCGGACTTCGGGGACAATGCCCATTCCATCGACTACGGGGCCCTGCACCGCAACCGCTATCCGATTCTGCGGAAGGCCTACCTGAAGAGCGGAATCCAGAAGGACGACGACTTCAAGAAGTTCGTGAAGAAGAACGAGTACTGGGTCAAGGACTACGCCCTCTTCATGGCCCTGAAGGATGCGAACGGCGGGGCTTCTTTCCAGACCTGGGACGACGACATCCGCCTCAGGAAGAAAAAGGCCTACGCAAGGGCCGAGAAGGCCTATGCCGCTGAGATCGGCTTCTATGAATTCCTCCAGTTCGAATTCGAGCGGGAGTGGAAGGCTCTGAAGAAGTACGCGAACAAGAAGGGAATTGCCATCATCGGCGATATTCCTATCTATGTGGCTGAAGATTCTTCCGATGTCTGGGCCAATCCCGACCTCTTCCAGATGGATGCGGACCGGAGGCCCGTGAACGTAGCCGGCTGCCCGCCCGACGCCTTCGCTGTGGACGGCCAGCGCTGGGGCAATCCTGTCTACAACTGGAAGTATCACAAGAAGACAGGCTATGCCTGGTGGATTTCCCGCATGAAGCGGTGCAGGGAACTCTACGACCTCGTCCGCATCGACCACTTCCGGGGCTTTGACGAATATTATTCCATTCCCCATACGGAAGAAACGGCCCGGAATGGGGAGTGGGTGAAAGGGCCCGGCTACAGCCTTTTCAAGGCCATCAAGAAAGAAATTCCCGACCTGCAGGTCATCGCGGAAGACCTGGGCTTCATTACGGATTCCGTCAAACAATTGATCTCCGACACGGGCTTCCCGAATATGAAGGTACTGGAGTTCGCCTTCGACGGCCGGGACGCCAAGGAGAAGCCGAAAGCAGGCGAGAAGGCAGCAGGCAACGCCTACCTGCCCTGCAATTACAATCCCAACTGCGTTGTCTATACAGGAACCCATGACAACGAGACGGTCCGGGGTTGGCTCCACTCGATTCAGAAGGCCGAGTATGCTGAGATGAAGGCCTATATCGGGACGGACAGTGACGATGAAGAAGTCCTGACCGAGAAGATGGTGGCCCTGGCCCTGTCCTCTGTTGCGAAATACTGCGTGATCCCCCTGCAGGACTGGCTGGCCCTGCCGAACACGGCCCGCATCAACACCCCTTCCACCCTGGGCACCAACTGGCTTTGGCGGGTGGACGGCAAGGCCTTCACGAAGAAGCTCGCAAAGAAGATGGCGGGATATACTGTCCTTTATTGCAGGTGAAGACGGATAGGGGACAAAAGCAAAAATCCCGCATATAGTTCCAGATTTCAGCCACCGCGGAGCGTGGGAACTTCTCTCATAGGGGACAAAAGCAAAAATCCCGCATATAGTTCCAGATTTTAGTCGCCGCGGAGCGTGGGAACTTCTCTCATAGGGGACAAAAGCAAAAATCCTGCATGTAGTTCCGGATTTCAGCCGCCGCGGAGCGAGGGGACTTCTCTCATAGGGGACAAAAGCAAAAATCCCGCATATAGTTCCGGATTTCAGCCGCCGCGGAGCGTGGGAACTTCTCTCATAGGGGACAAAAGCAAAAATCCCGCATATAGTTCCAGATTTCAGCCGCCTTGGAGCGGGAAGGCTTTTCTCATAGGGGACAAAAGCAAAAATCCCGCATATAGTTCCAGATTTCAGCCGCCGCGGAGCGGGAAGGCTTCCGCGGAGCGGGGAAGGCTTTTCTCCCAGGGGACAAATGCAAAAATACCCATGGATTTTCCTCGCGTCTGCCTGGAACAAAAAAGAAATATTCACCTAGAGGCGTTGATAGGGAAAATAAATGAAGGCATTAACAATTAAAGATATCGCCCGCCTGTCGGGAGTCGGTATCAGCACGGTGTCGCGGGCCATCAACGATGACCCCCGCATCAATCCGAAGACGAAGGCTCATGTCATGGATGTCGTGCAGAGGTACCACTACGTCCCGAACGACACAGCCCGGAATCTGCAGGCCACGGAGTCAAACACAGTCGGCATCCTGGTCCGCGGCATGGACAATATTTTCTTCCAGCGCATGTACCACAATTTCGAGGACGACTTCGAGAGCCAGGGCTACGACTGCGTGACCCATGCCGTGGATTCCGATGAGGTCCTTATGGACACGGCCATGCGCCTCGAGAGGGAACGGCGGCTGAAAGGCCTGATCTTCCTGGGCGGCAAGCTCTCGCCTCCCTATGAACCCTATAAGAACCTCCTGGTTCCCCTGGTCTGCTGCACGGTGGCCCACGACATGGAAGACCCCCTGAAGGAATTCTACACGGTCTCCGTTGACGATGAGAAGGAGGGCTTCCGGGCCACGGAATACCTGATCTCGAAAGGCCACAGGCGGATTGCCATCATTGCGGGTCTCCCGGGCGACCGGACTGTCGGCGGCCAGCGTCTCAAGGGCTACAAGGCGGCCCTGAAGAAACACAGGATCTCAATTGACGAGAGCCTGATCCAGTACATGGATCCGGACATACAGGAGTTCTCGGCCGAGAACGGCTACCAGAGCGCCAGGAGCCTCCTGGAGCGGACACATGATTTCACGGCCCTCTTCTGCATCTCGGATGTCATCGCTTTCGGGGCCGGCCGAGCCCTGGGCGAGGCCGGGCTTTCGATTCCGGACGACGTCTCCCTCATGGGCTTCGACGGCATGTGGATCGGAGAATACATGCTGCCGGCCCTGACGACCATGGCCCAGCCCCTGGACATCATGACCCGGAAGGCGGCGGACATGCTGATTGCCCAGCTGACCGGGGAGGACAAGCCGGTCCAGGTCACCTACGACGCCCTGCTCATAGAGCGGAATTCCGTGAAAGCATTATGAGAATAATATAGCCACAAGAGCGTACGAAGCGCAGGTTTGCGGGCAAAAAACACACGCTGTATGCGAATCTGCAGGCACAAAAAACAAACACGTATTGTGTGCATAGGCAGTCTTGCCAATACAGAGATAAACACGCAATGCGTGCATACATATAAGGCGATTCTGCAAGACTGCAGAAGGCAGAAAACAAAAGGATTTACATTATTCATAGGAGAAAAAGGAGAACAGAATGGAACAGCGTATCGAAGAAGTCATGAAGAAGTACTTCGGCCGGGGCATAGACCAGTGCACGGACGACGAGCTCTTTCAGGGCCTGCTCATCATGACGAAGGCCGACCTGGAGGGCAAGAAGCCCATCCC
>JAZASQ010000085.1:0-7659 GCA_036343235.1 Lachnospiraceae bacterium | reverse complement strand
CAAATGTCCGCCAATGAACCGGCAGCTGTTGGGCCTTTTACGGCGCGCTGCTGCAAATGTCCGCCAATGGGCCATAGGGCACTGGGCCTTTTACGACGCGCTGCTGCAAATGTCCGCCAATGGGCCGGCTACTGTTGGGCTTTTATGCCGCGCTGTTGCAAATGTCCGCCAATAGTCCATAGGGGTCTGGGCCTTTTACGGCGCGCTGTTGCAAATGTCCGCCTATGCGACGGCTGCTGTTGGGCCTTTTACACTGCGCTGCTGCAAATGTCCGCCAAAAGGAAAGAGCCAGGGCACGCATTGCGTGCCTCGGCTCTTTCCTTTCAATCCTTTTTTATGTCAGTCCTTCTTGCCTTCCCTGTCCACCTGGGCCTGGAAAAGCAATGCCGTATTCTTCGCGGCATCGGCCGGAGAGATATTCGTCGTGTTGATGAGGAGGTCGTAGTTCTCTCTGGCGCCCCACTTCTGCCCTGTATAGAACTCGTAGTAGCGGGCCCGCTCCTTGTCGATGCGGTCCATGCGGCGCTTCAATTCCTTGTCATTGATGGAGGATACGTCATCCTCGATGTGGGACGGTCCTTCCTTCTTCTCCATGTCCGCAATTTCCTGGACGTCGCCGGCAGCGAGGGCCTTGGCCCGAGCGGCCGCTTTTTCCCGGGTCCGGTGAATCTTCGAATCCGTGTCGGCATAGACGAAAATCCGGAAGGGGTTCATGTCTCTCAGGATATAGTCGGCACAGCGGCCGACGATGATGCAGTCCGACTTCTCGGCCAGGGCTTTGATGATCTTGTGCTGCTGGGAGTAGATCTCCATATTCTGGTCCAACACGGGATTTGACTGGGGGTAAAGGGTCCGGGCCGTATGGATAGGGTAGGAGAAGAAGGGCCGCTTCTCGACAATCGTCCGCACGTACTCAGCGGAAAGCGACGTCTCCTTGGCAATCTCTTCTATAATCTCCTGGTCGTAGTAGGCGAAAGAAAGAGCCTCGGAAAGGCGCCTTCCCAGCTCTCTTCCCCCGCTTCCGAATTCACGTCCCACTGTGATGATTCTGTTCATGACCCGTACCCTCGCTTTCGAAAGTCCTTATTATTCTGCCTGTTTTTCGTTGTGCACGCATTGCGTATCGCGTTTTTTTGCCTGTTCTACTGCTGCGGGCCCTCCGCCGCCAGCATCGCCTCAACATCCGCCTTTACATAGTCTCCGATATGCTTCTTCTGCTCCGGGTCGAGATCGGCCATGCGTATGGGCTTCCCGAACGTCAGATAGACGTCGCCCGGCACGAGCCGGCTCGGATGATTCTCCCAGATGTCACGTGTCCCCTTCATGGCTACAGGAATAATCGGACATCCCGTCTTCTGGGCGGCCTTGAAGGAACCGGCATGAAATTCATGGACACGTCCGTCCTTGCTCCGCGTCCCTTCGGGATAGATGAAAACCGAAGCCTGACCGGAGGAAATCCGGTCGCAGGACTCCTTGATGGTCGTGATGGCCTTGCGGGGGTCCGACCGGTCCAGGAAGAGGCTGCCGATCCGCCCCATCCAGAAGCCCAGGAAGGGAATCTTCTTGAATTCCTGCTTCACGATGTAGATGATGGGCTGGGGCAGGTAGGGATAGGAAAGAATAATATCAAAATAACTCTGGTGGTTTCCCACGAAGAGACAGCGCTCCTCCGGGATATTTTCAAGGCCGGTCACATGCACGCGGGCCCCGCAGAGGGGCCGCAGGACCTTGCCCAGCATGAATTTCACGAGGGCAATCTGCCGTTTCCTCGAACCTTCTGGATTCACTTTCGAAAGCAGAAACTCTATCCCCAGATAGGGCAGGGTGATGATTAGAAACAATACAACAACGATGATTGTAATGATTGCTCTGAACATGAAGGTTTCCGGCTTTCCCGCAATTTCCCGGGGCCCTCGCCCCGCCGCTTTTGTTGTACTGATTTTACCATACCCGGGAAAATTGTTCACCCAAATTGTTCACCTGTTAAATTCGTACAAGCAAATACAATTCCACCTCCTGCAGGCCCCTGAAACAGCCACTTTCAGGAAACCCAAAAACGGTGCATAACAGGTAAAACGGCAGAAAAAAACCTCCCGCCCTTACAGGCAGGAGGTTTCAACGCATAATATAAGGAGTTTATTTCACGCCGTACCAGGAAATGCCCTCGGCCTTCCAGCCGTTCTTTACGAGCATATCGTTCTCGGCCAGGTTGGCTGTATAGTTATGAGAACCGGTCTTGGCGTTTTTGTTGTACTGGCGGTATACGGGAACGCCCTTATTATCATCAGAATACCAGCCGATGCCCTCATCCTTCCAGCCGTTTCCGGTCAGCATACTCTTCTCGGCCGGATTCGTCGTGTAGTGGTGGTCACCGCTGTTGGGATTGTAGAGGCGGTAAACCGGTGTCTTCGAAGTCTTCGGAGCCGTCCAGGTGACGCCTTCGTACTTCCAGCCGGCAGAGAGCAGCTTGTTGCCTTCAGCTACGTTTGCCGTGTAGAAATGCTCCCCGCTGTTGGGGTTGTACATGCGGTACATGGAATTGCCCTTGTCTGAAGGCACCGGTGTGATGGATGTCGCGGCAGGCTTGGCGGTAGAAGTGCCGGCCGAGGTGTTAGCACCTGCACCGGAAGACGTACCTGTTAAATTACTGCTACCTGTGCCGGCAGAGGCACCTGAAGGGGTGAAAGTAGCGCTAACGGATTTGGCCTCTCCAGTTATACCAAACCCCAGAAATCCGGAAGCCGGTGCCATCACAGGGTCCCCCTTAATCAATTTCCCATCGTCCTCCATATACATCGGATCAACTCTGGTCAATTTTCCCTGCTCATCAAATGTCAGATCACAGGTATATATAACGGAATCGGTGCTGAAACTATCTGCCCAGAGAGCTTCAAAATAATACGGCTCATCATCAGAAAGGGTTCCTGTCTGGCGATTTCCGACGATAGAAGCTATCCCGAAACTAGCCACAGAGACTTCGAGCAGGGAAGTAAACGTAACAGAAAGTTTGCCGGTTCCTGCCCCGCGTGCCTTAAGACTCACACAAATTTCATAATCAAAAGGGATGGCTTCTGCAAGCAGATTATTTCCCTTATCCAGGGTAAATTCCGTGTAATCAAATTCTGACGACCACAGATACTCACCCTCAGGCGTATACGTAGCGCCTGAAAAATGTTTGTCTACAGAGCTTGCTGCGCTTACCTTCCCTGCCGGCAGTACGGCAAATGCGCTTGCCAGGGCCAGGGTCAGAGCTGCTACCCCGGCAATCAGTTTCTTCGCTTTCATTATAATCCTCCACTTTCTCAATCGGCCAGCATGGGGCACCATCGGCACAATCGCCTTGATTCTGATTATAGGCAGCCCCCCCCACCGAATTGCAAGCGGAATTATAGATATTGACGGATTTTGAAAGATTTTTCGGGAGAGGCGGCGGACTTTTTGCTGTAAATCAAATGATACTTCTGCGGCAATCTTCGCGAAAAAAAGCAAAGCTCCGGCTGGCATATGCCAACAGGAGCCCGTTTTGTACAAAAGAAAATTTTGTTACATCTTTTTCAGTGCCTTGATTTCAGCGAAAATTTCGTCCACCGATCTGTCATCCGACGATTCACTTCGGGATTTTGTGTAATCACCGGAGCCTTGATCGTACTGCTGCAAAAAAAGAATAGTACCGGCCTTTCCAAGTTTTTCTTCCAGAGCAGCAAGCCCGATTTGATTTACTTGTAAAGGATTGTGTAGTTTTTCGGATGCAATCATAGTTTACCTCCTATTGTGAAAGCAGGAAGTTGACAGGGTTCATGACTGTGACATTAGTCCCTAACGTATTGGCGTTTCCAACAAATTTGTCATCAACCGTCAATAAGTAATCGGCATGTGCAGATTCGGCTGAGGCAAGATGCAAGCTATCCATTGAATGTAAATTTGACGTCTGTACGTAGCCGTTTGCCATTGCCCGAATATCATCGGTGAGGTCTATATGTTCTGAGGCAATGGACGCAAGCAACGTTGCCTTGATTTTCCGGTCAGGTAAAGTCTGTCGGCCAATTTCATAATCAAGGATATCACTGCCTAGAATAATGTGCCTGCCTTTTTCTGCTTCCATAAGGACATACAATACCGCAAGCGATTCCATTTGTATTCTGGACTGAGATTGATCATCAAATGGACGATTATAACAGCAGTTGTCCAAATATATCTTCATGGAAGCCTCGTTTCTATATATGGATTATAACACGGCATGAAATGAACGGCCATGAAATTATTGGGCAACGGGGAGGGATTTTGTTTTGCCGCGGCCTATAGGTCCAAGGCTTGATGGCTGAGTGGCAGACTTTTGCTACGAAACAAGCTTTAGGCCCACAGACGGCAGGCGACTTGGCGGACATTTGCTCTGCTGCGGCCTATAGGTCCAAGGCTTGTTGGCTGCGTGGCGGACTTTTTCAGCGAAACAAGCTTTATGCCCACAGGCGGCAGGTGGCTTGGCGGACTTTTGTCTTGCTGCGGCCTATAGATCCAAGGCTTGTTGGCTGCGTGGCGGACATTTGCAGCAGAACAAGCCATATGCCCACGGGCGGCAGGTGGCTTGGCGGACTTTTGTCTTGCCGCGGCCTATAGGTCCAAGGCTTGTTGGCTGCGTGGCGGACATTTGCAGCAAAACAAGCCATATGCCCACGGGCGGCAGGCGACTTGGCGGACTTTTGTCTTGCCGCGACCAGTAGGTCCAAGGCTTGTTGGCTGCGTGGCGGACATTTGCAGCAAAACAAGCCATATGTCCACAGACGGTTGGCGACTTGGCGGACATTTGCTCTGCTGCGGCCTATAGGTCCAAGGCTTGTTGGCTGCGTGGCGGACATTTGCAGCAAAACAAGCCATATGCCCACAGGCGGCAGGTGGCTTGGCGGACTTTTGCTCTGCTGCAGCCTATAGGTCCAAAGCTTGTTGGCTGCGTGGCGGACTTTTGCAGCGAAACAAGCATTATGCCCACGAGTGGTTGGCGGGGCACTTCAGTCTGTGCTACTATGAACTGTATTGCAGCAGGAACGGCGGATACAATTCCCGGAGAAGAACCATGCGCGTCGAAATCAATGATGACTTGGATTTGGAAAAGATTGCAGAAAGTGGCCAGTGCTTCCGCTGGAAGAGGCTTTCCGGCGGTTCGTGGCTGATTCCCGCCTTCGGAAAGTATGTCATTGTCCGGCAGTTGTCCGACGCGGTTCCGTCCGGACCGGTCGCCGGTACGACGAAGCCCGGGCCGGTGAAAGGGAGACATGAAAACGCAAAGGCAGGGGATTCTGCAGCGGGGACTGATGCTCCTGCCATTCTCGACCTCTCCTGCACCCCGGAAGAATACGAGACGTATTGGAAAAACTATTTTGATCTGGAAACTTCTTATAAGGAAATCCGCGCAGCGATTGACCCGGCGGACACTTTCCTGACAGCCGCCGCAGGGGTCCGAAAGGGCATCCGCATCCTGCGGCAGGAGGCCTTTGAGACCCTGATTTCTTTTCTGATCTCCCAGCGGAAAAGCATCCCGGCCATCTCCACTGCCATTGAGCGCCTGTGCCGGGTCTATGGAAGGCCCATAGGAGAGGAGGAAGGGGAGACCATCTATTCTTTTCCGACGCCTGAAAGCCTTTCTGCTATGAAGTGCGAGAAATACGGCTATGGAAACGCCGTCGGCACCTGTCCTGAGCGGGAAGCCGGTTTTTCTTCCTGCGGTCTCGGCTACCGGCTTCCATATATCAAAAAGGCCGCGGATTTCTTCGCGGCAAATGGAAACGCATTAACTGAATTTTCTTCGCTGTCCGATGAAGACCTGAAAGAAGCCCTCCTGTCCTTCTATGGCGTGGGGATCAAGGTCGCTTCCTGCACCATGCTCTTCGGCTTCCACCGGCTCGACGCCTTTCCTGTGGATGTCTGGATGCAGCGGGCCCTTCATGACCACTACCCGGACGGCTTTGACTTCGACAGATACCGCCCCTATAACGGCGTCATGCAGCAGTATATCTTCACTTCCTACCGTTTGCCTGTCAAATAAGTACAATCCAATACAATTTCAGCCACCAAAAGTCGCTTATATCGGGCCTCGCAGGAAACCCGAAAAATGGCGTTGACAGGCAAAACGATACAATCCTGTACAATTTTTGGCCTCCAAACGCACTGAATTTGCGCCTCCCGGGAAACCAAAAAACGTGTGTACCTGTCAAACGAAGAGAGCTACAGCAGCCCCCGGCAAATACCGGGGGCTGTTCACTCAACGCCCGGCGGAATGCCGGGGGTGTTTCATTTCAGTGCCGTACATCTTTTTCATCAAAGGTCTCGCAGAAGCGGGCCATGAAGGAGGGCGGTTCGTTGCCAAGGGCCAGATGGGAAAGGTCTCCGATGCGAAGAGTTCTGAAATACGCAATTCCCTGCTCCCGCTCTTCCGACACGATTTCCGTCACCGCAGTCGGCAGCATGCATACGCTGTGCCAGGGGATGTAGGGGGAACAGTTCCAGAGGTGGGACAGGAGGACGCAGCTCACACCCAGGTGGCAGAAAAGAGCTATTGTCTCTTTCGACTCCTTTTCAACTCGGTATAAAAGGCCGTCTCTCCGGTAGCCGTAGGAGGCCAGCAGGTCATCAAAGCCGGATGTGACCTTTTCATAATTCTCTTTCAGCCCACAGCGAAGACTTTCTTCGGAATCGGCCCAGGCAGAATTGTCGAGATAGGGACCGCCGGCCGTCAGAGCACTCGGCAGCATGTCCCAGAAAATCCGTCTTTCATAGGTTCCGTCCGCCTTCTGCGTGGTGTCGGGGTAGGCTTTCTGCAATTCAGGGTATCCGTTGACATCCAGCGTCCCCGGAAATTCCTGCAGCCATTCAAAAGTCTCCCCCTGCATGCCCAGTTTCTCCTCGGTAAAAGACGCTGTCCGCTGGGCCCGGCCAAGAGGGGACTTATATATATGATCGATGTGGTCCCTTACCAAAAGCTCGGAAAGCAGCTGCGCCTCCCGGTCCCCCTTCGGCGTCAGGGAATCGTGCTCATAGTCGGGCTCCCCATGGCGGATTAAAAGTATTCTCATGTTGCTTCCTCATCGGGCGGACTTTTGCTCTACAACAGAATATTTGCCCAGTGTCACCTATCTCATTGGCGGACTTTTGTAGCGCACCGAACATTAGGCCCACAGCCGGCCACTGCATTGGCGGACTTTTGCTTTGCAACAGAATATATGCCCAGTGTCACCTATCTCATTGACGGACTTTTGTAACGCACCGAACATTAGGCCCACAGCTGGCCGCTGCATTGGCGGACTTTTGCTCTGCAACAAAATATATGCCCAGTGTCACCTATCTCATTGGCGGACTTTTGCTCTGCAACAGAATATATACCCAGTGCCACCTATCTCATTGGCGGACTTTTGTAGCGCACCGAACATTAGGCCCACAGCTGGCCGCTGCATTGGCGGACTTTTGCTCTGCAACAAAATATATGCCCAGTGTCACCTATCTCATTGGCGGACTTTTGTAGTGCACCGAACATTAGGCCCACACCCGGCCACTGCATTGGCGGACTTTTGCTCTGCAACAGAATATATACCCAGTGTCACCTATCTCATTGGCGGACTTTTGTAGCGCACCGAACATTAGGCCCACAGTTGGCCACTGCATTGGCGGACT
>JAZASQ010000084.1:0-7724 GCA_036343235.1 Lachnospiraceae bacterium | reverse complement strand
CGGACTTTTGTCTTGCCGGCACCTGTAGGCCCAAAGCTTGTTGGCTGGGTGGCGGACATTTGTCTTGCCGGCACCTATAGGCCCAAAGCTTGTTGGCTGGGTGGCGGACATTTGTCTTGCCGGCACCTGTAGGCCCAAAGCTTGTTGGCTGGGTGGCGGACATTTGTCTTGCCGGCACCTATAGGCCCAAAGCTTGTTGGCTGGGTGGCGGACATTTGTCTTGAAACAAGCCATAGGCCCACAACACAGAACGGCGGTCCGGGATTTCCCCGGGCCGCCGTCGCTTTTTGCTGCAGCTGGCGCAAATGCCGCCCATGCCGCGGTTTTGCAGGAGTTCCCAAATGAAAAGTAAGTCGCTCACGCGGCGGATCCGCGCAAATGCCGCCCATGCCGTGGCTTTGCAGAAGCTCTCAAATGAAAAGCAGGTCGCTCACGCGGCGGATCCACGCAAATGCCGCCCATGTCCTGGCCTTGCAGAAGCTCTCAAATGAAAATCATGTCGCTCACGCGGCGGATCCGCGCAGATGCCGCCCATAATTGCAAAAAATGTCGAACAGAAATTGCCACATATGGGCGGTATCTGTTCCAAACTCCCGCCTCTGCGACTTGCTTCTCTCACATGAGGTTTTGGAAATTCTGATGTTGGGCGGTATTTGCCAAAAATCACCTGCCCAGCTACTGCATGGGCGGCATTTGCGTGGATCCGCCGTCGCTTATATCGATTTAACAGGCAGGCAGCATCTCACTCCTCCGCCAGTTCCGTCTTCTTGACATGCCTGTAATAGAAGAAAAGAAAGAGGCTGCTCAGGGTCCAGGTGGCGGGATAGATGATGTAGGTCGTCATGATCGTGTGGACGAAGAGCTCCACTATCGCAAGGCCTGCCACCCGGACGACGCACCAGCAGAGGAGGAAAGCCAGTAATGAAGGAATCGGCTTGCCCAGGCCCCGCAGGACACCGCTCATGGCGTGGGTGTAGGCGCAGAGGAAGAAGAAGGGGGTGACGATGCGGGCCCGCATGACTCCGTAATGAATGACTTCAGCATTCCGGTCAAAGAGGTAGATCATCTGGGGCGAGAAGACAGCCAGCAGGAGGCCGAGAATTTCCGCAATCACCAGGGTACAGGTGAGGCCGAAGCGGACGCCGTCTTTGATCCGTTCCTTCTGCCCGGCCCCCCGGTTCTGGCTGACAAAGGTCGTGATGGCAAGGGCGAAAGAAGTAATGGGAATGAAGACGAAGCCCTCAATCTTGATATAGGCGCCGATGCCGGCAACAGCAGCTGTTCCGTAGGCATTGATATAGGACTGGATCACGACATTGGAAAGGCCCATGACGGAATTCTGCAGGCCGGCCGGAAGGCCCTGCCCGAGCACGAGGGAGAGGGTCCTTTTCTCAATGCGGATTTTCTTCGGAACTATGCGGTAGTCCGCATCTGTCCGTACCAGGCGGACAAAGCAGAGAAGGGCGCTGGCGATCTGGGAAATGTCCGTGGCCAGGGCTGCTCCGGCCACGCCCATCTGCAGCGGGCCGACAAATAGCAGGTCAAGAATAATATTTACGACGCTGGAAAAGATCAGATAATAGAGGGGGTGCCTGCTGTCCCCGGCTGCCTGCAGGATGCCGACGAAAGTATTATACATGACGAAGCCGAAGGCCCCGGCGAAGTACACACGGAAATAGGTGATGGACAGGGGAAGGACATCCTCGGGGGTCTGCATTAGTATCAGGATGGGCGGGGCCAGGAAGATGCCGATGAGGGTCATGATGATACTGCAGATGATGCCGAAGGCCACGGTCGTGTGGACAGTGGTCTCCGTCCGCTTCCTGTCCCCGGCTCCGAGGCTGCTTCCGATCAGGACTCCTGCCCCTGACGCGATACCGATGAAGAAACTCGTCACCATGAAGATGAGGTTGCCGGAGGAGCTGACAGCAGCCAGGGCCTCGCTGCCCACGAAGTTTCCGACAATCAGGGAATCCGCGGTATTGTAGAGCTGCTGGAAAATATTCCCGAGAAAGAGGGGCAGGGCGAAGCGGACAATTTTCTGGCCCACAGGGCCCGTTGTCATTAAGTTTTTGTCTGTAGAATTTGTTGCTGTCATGCTATTGAAGTATATTTCACTACATTATTCCATGCGGAAATATAATTCAAAATCGCAGTTCCGTCAATCCGCCGCATAAGCGACGGTGGCCCGAGGAAATCCCGGACCGGCAGGTTGAAGAATCTTCTTATATAGGGGCCAAATGCAACATTCCCGTCTATATTTCCACCGCCCGGATCGTGCCACACGCATTGCGCGTATCCGCCCGCTTGCCGGGTCCCGTCCCTAGGGGCCAAATGCAAGATTTCCGCCTATATTTCCACCGCCCGGATCACGCCACACGTATTGCGTGCCACCGCACGCCCGCCGGGCTTCACCCATAGAGACCAAATGCAAGATTTCCGCCTATATTTCCACCGCCCGGATCACGCCACACGCGTTGCGTGCCGCCGCCCGCTTGCCGGGTTCCGTACCTAGGGGCCAAATGCAAAATTCCGTCTTATATTTCCAATCTCCCGGCCCGGCAGGTTGAAGAAGCTTCATGTATAGGGACCAAATGCAAGATTCCCGCCTCTATTTCCACCTCCCGAATTATGCCACACGCATTACGTGCCACCACCCGCTCGCAGGCCTTCATCCATAGGGGCCAAATGCAAAATTCCGGCCTATAGTTCCATTTTCCAGCGAGCGCTACATAGGTACTTGCACACTCGCCGATTTTAAGACTATAATATTATGCTTGTGCATAATCCCCTTGTTTTGAAAGGTTTGAATAATGAACGGAATCGATCTGTCGAAGCCCATGAGGGTCCATTTCATCGGCATTGGCGGAATATCCATGAGCGGCCTCGCAGAAATTTTGCTCGGCCGCGGCTTCACCGTAAGCGGCAGCGACCGGGCCGAGAGCCCGCTGACCAGGCATCTTTCGGACCTGGGCGCCGACATCCGCTACCCCCAGGCAGCGGAGAATATCGGCGACCGGCCCATCGACCTCGTGGTCTATACCGCGGCAATCCACCCGGACAACCCCGAGTACGTGGCCTGCACGGACAGGGGCCTTCACATGGTGACCCGGGCGGCCCTGCTTGGCGCCATTATGGACGAGTACGCCCAGTCTGTCGCTATCGCCGGCACCCACGGCAAGACGACGACGACTTCCATGGTGACCCAGATTCTCCTCGAGGATGGCAGGCACCGGCCCACGGTTTCCGTCGGCGCCATCGACCCGGCCATCGGCTCGAATGTCCTCGTGGGCAACGACGACGCCTTCGTGGCTGAGGCCTGCGAATACTCGAATTCCTTCCTGTCCCTGCACCCGACCATCGCTGTCGTGTTGAATGTCGAGGCCGAGCACCTGGACTTCTTCAAGAACCTCGCCGCCATCCGGGAGAGTTTTCATGATTTCATTACTAATGTAAAACCCGGGGGCTGCGTCGTCATAAACTCTTCCATCGAAAACGTAAGCGCGCTGACAACTGATCTTGCAGACGGCGTCCGGGTCGTGACTTATGGCCTTACGGACGATGCGGACTGCCATCCGGAAGATATTATTTATAATGCCCTTGGCTGCGCCTCCTTCGTACCCGTATATTATGGAAGAAAACTTTCCCGTGTAGAACTCAGGGTTCCCGGCGAGCACAATGTCGGCAACGCCTGCGCGGCAATAGCAGCAGCCATCGCATTAAATGAAAATGAAAAGCACGAGGCAGCAGGCGGCACATTTGCCATCAGTGAAAATGCCATCACAGCCGGCCTCTCGAAATTCACCGGAGCCAAGCGCCGCTTCGAATACCGGGGCACTTTCCAGGGGGCCACGGTAATCGACGACTACGCCCACCATCCGACAGAGATCGAGGCGACCCTGAAGGCCGCGCAGAGAGTGGACCATAAGCGCCTGATCCTTGTCTTCCAGCCCCATACCTATACCCGGACGAAGTCATTCTTAAATGACTTCGCCCGGGTCCTGGGGCTCGCAGACACTGTCGTGCTCGCCCCCATCTATGCAGCGAGAGAGAAGGACGTCTACGGCATCCACTCCACGGACATCCGGGACCTTCTCGTAAAGGCAGGAAAGGAAGCCTACGCTTTCGACACATTTGCTGAAATTGAGGAATTTCTCAAGAAAAATTGTATGAACGGCGACCTGTTGATAACAATGGGGGCCGGAGACGTCGTAAAAGTCGCGGATGATATCACGAAGATGTGACTTATGAACATTATCCACAGGATGGGACCTTTTGGGGGCCATTATCCTGTGGATATTTTTTGCCGCGGAAACAGGCCCTGACGCAGACTTATCGACAGTGTGCACAAGCCCGGAAAGCCGCGCCGTTACTGCCTTGTGGGCAACTTCAGCCTTTTCGGAAGCGGAAGTCTATGCTATAATTCCTCTCACTTCAAAGAATCGGGGGAGGGATACTTTCCACTTCATGGATGACATACGCCTGAGGATCAGCCGGGCCCGCCAGCGGGTCACCGCCGTACCTGACATTTTTATAGATGAATATATGAAGGACGCGAACGGGGAGTTCGTGAAGATCTACCTCTACCTCCTCCGCTGCCTTTCCCGGGACGACGGCTCTTTCTCGGTTTCCGCCATGGCGGATGCTCTCGACCACACGGAGCGGGACATCAGCCGGGCCCTGCGCTATTGGGAAAAGAAGGGCCTCATCACCCTGGAGTTCGACGGAAAGGACGAGCTGACCGGCATTACCCTGGTCGACATCACGGGAGACTACCCGGAGGCGCCCGCGGAGCGGACATCCGATGCGGACAGGGAGGATGCCGTGGCCCTGACCTGCGGCAAGCGGGCGGATGCTGCGAAACAGGGCGGACAGCCTGCCGGACGCGAAGCGGCCGCAGAAGTGCGGACGGATGCCACCGGGAAACAGAGCGGGCGGTCTGCCGCGCGGATGACTTCTGCAGAAAGCAGGTTGGCTCCGACAGTCGAAAAGGACCACGACCCCGTAGAAATTGCCGCAGCTGCGGAGAGCGACGATGAGATCCGCGACACCCTGCAGGCAGCCGAGATTTACCTGGGGCGGCCTGTGACTGCCCAGGAGACAGCGAAGTTCTACTCCTGGTATCGGGACCTGCACATGTCCCCGGCCCTGATCACCCACTTGATCGAGTCCTGCATCGAGGCCGGCCACCGGGACTTTTCCTATATGAATGCGGTCGCCCTCCGCTGGACGGAGAAGGGCTTCAAGACTCCTGAAGAGGCCGAGGCCTACGGGAAGGTTTATTCGACGACCTATTATGCGGTCATGAAGGCCTTCGGCATTTCGGGCCGGAGCCTGTCCGATGCCGAAACCGCCTATGTGGACAAGTGGGTGAATGAATACGGCTTCGGGGACGGCATCATTGCTGAGGCCTGCCGCAAGACCATCCTCCGCCTGGGCACGGTCAGCTTCCCTTATGCGGATTCCATCCTGGCCCGCTGGTCGACGTCCGGCGTCACGTCCCTCTCGGACATCGATGCCCTGGACAGGAAGCACGGGCAGGAGACGGCCCGGGACTACAGCGTGAAGACCGGCAGCAGCGCCCAGGCCCAGCCCAATCCGAAGATTCACAACTTCCCGGAGCACAATTATGACTTCAAGTCCATCGAGCAGCAGCTCCTGAACAAGTCTTAGGAATAATGTAAAACGAATATTTTCCGCTCCGGTCCGGAGGGCGGAAGCTATAGTATAGAAGGAAGGCAGAATGCCGCTGACAGGGGACCAGTACCAGAGCGTGATGCGGGTCATCAACGAGCGGGAGCTCGCGGCCGAGAGGGCCTGCGAGGCCCGGAAGAAGGAGACCTATGCGAGGCTGCCTGAACTGAAGAAGCTGAAGGACGAGGTGACATCCGCCGGCGTCACGGCCACGAAGAAGTACATGGCCGGAGACAAGGGGGCCCGCGAAGCTTTTGAAAAGATCCGCCGGACCGCCGCGGAGATGGAGGCTGCCATCCTGGCCCGGGAGGGTCTTCCGGCCGACTATCTGGAGCCGCATTTCACGTGCATGGACTGCCGCGACACGGGCCTTGCAGAGGACGGCACCCCCTGCCACTGCTTCACCCAGCTGGCCTATGACATCATATATTCCCAGGACCGGCTCCGCTATTGGCTGGAGAGAAACAGCTTCGAGAGCTTCGACCTCTCCCTCTACTCCGACACGGAGGTGGATCCGGCAACAGGGGTGACCTGCCGGGCCATGGCGGAACAGGCCCTCGGCACAGCTGCTTCCTTCGTCTATGACATGACGGGCCGCCCCATCCACGGCAACCCCGCCGTCATGGCCGCAGTAGCCGCCTCGGGCAAGTGCCCGGCGCTCGCTGAGGCTTCGCCGGCTCGCGCCTCGGAGACTGCCGGTACCGCCACCAGCCGGTCTGCTGTTTCCATTGCCCCCGCCGGTCCTGCGTCAACCGCACCTTCCGATCCGGCGCTCGCTGAGGCTCGCGCCTCCGCCGCCCCCAATCTCGTGATCTACGGCTCCACCGGTACGGGGAAGACCTTCCTCACCCACTGCATTACGGGCGAGGTCATGGACGCCGGCAAGACCTGCATATATCTCACGGCCGCGGAATTCGCGGACGTGGCGGAGAAGGCGGAGTTCAGGCACCAGCCCGGGGACTTCCGGAACTGCTTCACCTGCGACCTCCTTGTCATCGACGACCTGGGGACGGAGCTTGTGAATACATTCACTTCCGGCGTTGTCTACAGAGTTGTGAACGAGCGGCTCCTGAACCGGAAGGCCACGGTCATCTCGACGAATCTCCTTCTGGACCAGCTGCAGTCGACCTACTCGGACCGGACCTTCTCCAGGCTGGGCGGGAATTACAAGTTCATCCGCCTCGTCGGCGCCGACCACAGGGTGGAGTAGCCCGGGACGGGAGGACAGGCGGATGCGGCGGGCAGCAGTTCTCTGCTTTCCCGATGCAGGCGGATGCGGCGGGCAGCAGTTTTCTGCCTTCCAGTGCAGCTGTCTGCGCAGAGCCCGCAGAGCAGCCGGAGCCTGTGGCCGGGGACCGGAAACGCATTGCGTCTCGTAAGTTTCCACAGAATGTGGGCTCGAAAATAGTGCAATTTCCCGCAAATTCCCCCTTGTTGAGGATTTTCGAATTGTTATAATATTTCCGGCTTGATTTACGGACTCTTTACAAAAGTCCTGAAGGAGCCGGACAGCAGACAGGATGCAGTGCTTTTCAGGGCGGACGGAGCCGCCCGGAGGCCCTGAGTTTAGAGCCTATGGACCGACCGGGCCTTTGATATGGGTTTCCACGCGGGAGTTTTGACCTGCGTTTGGCGAACTATATTATTCATAAGAAAATATGCGGAGGAAAGACATGGCAGGCAGCATCGGAAACGAAGACATTCTCACCAGAAAGCCCGTGGCCCCTCTCGGGCTGATTCCCCTGAAGAGCATTGAGAGCATAGGGGCCAAGGTCGACAAGTTCCTGCTCGAGTGGCGGGCGGAGCGGCCCATTGACCACCTGGACACTGTCGAGCAGCAGGACTACGCCAAGGACAGCTACATTATTAATGCCAAGTACCCCCGCTTCGGCTCCGGCGAGGCCAAGGCCACGATTTCCGACTCCATCCGGGGGCTCGACATCTACATCCTTGTTGATGTCATGAATTATTCCCTGACCTATTCCATGTGCGGGCAGACGAATCATATGTCCCCCGACGACCACTATGCT
>JAZASQ010000083.1:0-7836 GCA_036343235.1 Lachnospiraceae bacterium | reverse complement strand
TCGCCGGTGATGACCGTCCCGTCCTCTAAGATGAGAAATGCCTGCATGATAAAGTTTTTCCTTTCAACTGCCGTGCCCCGCGAAATCACTCTGCGGAAGCCCCTGTCCGATGATAGGTTTCTGTTCAACCAAAAGCCCGTCGCAAAGGGCGGGCTTTACATTATTCATGAATAATATGTCACTTGAAGTATTCCACACCTGATTCAAAGAGGTGCATGTCCTGGTCCCCGTAAATGTTCATGGCGACGCGGTCTCCGATTCGCTCGGCGTGGCACATCTTGCCGAAGATGCGGCCGTCCGGCGACGTGATGCCCTCGATGGCTGCGTAGGAGCCGTTCACATTCCACTCCTCGTCCATCGTGACATTGCCCTCGGGATCAGAGTAGCGGGTCGCAATCTGGCCGTTTGCCTCAAGCTTTTTGATCCACTCGGGAGTAGCCGCGAAACGGCCCTCTCCGTGGGAAGCCGGAATTACATAGGTCTTTCCCACCTCGGCCTTTAAAAGCCAGGGGGACTTATTGGAAACAACCTTCGTGTAGACCATGTGGCTGATGTGGCGGCCCAGGGTGTTGTAGGTCAGGGTCGGCGAATCGGGCTGCTGGGTGCCGATTTCCCCGTAGGGCACGAGGCCGAGTTTTATAAGGGCCTGGAAGCCGTTGCATATGCCGAGAATCAGACCGTCCCGCTCGTTTACAAGCTTCATGACCGCTTCCTTTAGGCGCTCATTCCGGAAGGCGTTCGCATAGAACTTGGCGCTGCCCTCGGGCTCGTCGCCGGCCGAAAAGCCGCCGGGGAACATAATCATCTGACAGTCGTCTATAGCCCGGGCATATTCTTCGACGGACTCCGTGATATCGGAAGCCGTGAGGTTGCGGAAAACCTTGACAACAGGCTCGGCTCCGGCCTTTTCAAAGGCCCTGGCGCTGTCATACTCACAGTTCGTGCCGGGGAAGACAGGAATGAAGACCTTCGGCCGGGCATTCTTCTTATCTGCCACAAGGAAATTCTTGTTTTCAAATACCGGAGTCTCCACAGGCGTCCGGTCGTCGTTTGTCCTCGTATGGAAGACATCTTCAAGAGGCGCCTGCCAGGTCTTAATCGCTTCCTCAACGGAAACCTGGGTATCGCCGTAGGTGAAGAAGCCGTCGTCCGTGACCTCGCCGATATCCCGGATGAAGTCGCTGATCTCGCAGTCTCTGGCCGCGTTCATGACGACAGGCAGGTCCTCAGGCGCGATCTCGCAGACGAAGGAACCGGGCTGGGGAGCAAACATGTGCTGAGCGGAGAAATCCGTAGTGATCTTCGCTCCGAACTTATTTCCGATAGCCATGAGGACGACAGATTTTGCAATGCCGTAGATGTCCTGTACATAGGCTGCCTTGATGACCTTCTTCTGAATCAGCTCATAGACCATTCCGTAGAGCTTCATGACCTGGTCGTACTCGGGCAGGTCGTAGGAATCTCTCGCAATCCGGAAGCGGACGATATGGTCGCCGGCCGCCTTGAACTCGGGCGAGATGATGTCCGTGTCCTCTGCCGTATCGACAGCGAAGGAGACCAGGGTCGGAGGCACGTCCATATCGTTGAAGGAACCGGAAGAGGAGTCCTTGCCGCCGATAGAGGGAAGACCGTAGCGCAGCTGGGCCTCGTAGGCACCCAGCAGGGCGGAAAGCGGAGCCCCCCACTTCTTCGGGTGGTCCTTGTCCATCTTGCCGAAATATTCCTGGAAGGTGAAGCGGATCTTCTCCGGGTCTCCGCCGGCTGCCACAATCTTGGCAATAGAAGTCGTAACCGCATAGACGGCCCCATGATAAGGCGAAGCACTCGAAAGGTAGGGATCAAAACCGTAGGCCATCAGGGAAGCCGCATGGCTCTCTCCGGTCTGTACGGGAATCTTCGCCGCCATGGCCTGGGTCTCGGTCAGCTGGTACTTGCCGCCGTAAGGCATGAGGATGGTCCCGGCCCCGATGGAGGAGTCAAACATCTCGACAAGGCCCTTCTGACTGCCGGAATTGAGGTCAGAAAGCGTATCGAGAAGGGCTGCCCGCCAGTCGCTCCTGTTGATATCGTCCTGTACCTTAGGAAGCGCCGGGTGATCAAAGAAATGACCGTCATCGGTCGGTGCCGTTGAAACGACTGCCTCTGTCTCGAGATGGGCCCCGTTTGTATTCATGAAAGCCCGGGAAAGGTTTACGATCTCCTTCCCCCGCCACTTCAGTATGAGTCTGGGTTCTTCCGTGACAACGGCCACATCCGTGGCTTCGAGATTCTCCTCGGATGCGTACTTCATGAAGAGCTCTTCGTCTTCAGGCGCAACGACAACCGCCATCCGCTCCTGGGACTCGGAAATGGCAAGTTCCGTCCCGTCGAGGCCGGCGTACTTCTTCGGCACCTTGTCAAGGTCGACGACAAGTCCGTCCGCCAGCTCGCCGATGGCAACGGAAACACCGCCTGCCCCGAAGTCGTTGCACTTCTTGATGATGTGGGCCACTTCCTCCCGGCGGAACAGACGCTGCAGCTTCCTCTCCGTCGGGGCATTGCCCTTCTGGACCTCAGCCCCGCACTCGGCCGTGGACTCTGTATTGTGGGCCTTGGAGGAGCCTGTAGCTCCTCCGATGCCGTCCCGGCCCGTCCGGCCGCCGAGAAGAATGATGCGGTCCCCGGGATCCGAGGTCAGCCGCTGAACGGCTCTTCTGGGAGCAGCTCCGAGCACAGCTCCGATTTCCATCCGCTTCGCCGCATAATTCGGGTGGTAGAGTTCCTTGACATAGCCTGTCGCCAGGCCGATCTGATTTCCGTATGACGAATATCCATGGGCTGCTTCCCGGCAGAGCTTCTTCTGAGGGAGCTTGCCTTCCATGGTTTCACTGTTCGGTACCGTGGGGTCCGCGGCCCCGGTCACCCGCATGGCCTGGTAGACATAGGTCCGGCCGGAAAGGGGGTCCCGGATAGCCCCGCCGAGGCAGGTAGCCGCCCCGCCGAAGGGCTCGATTTCCGTCGGGTGGTTGTGGGTCTCGTTCTTGAAGTTTAAGAGCCACTCCTCTTCCACCCCGTCAACTTCTACGGGGATGACGATGGAGCAGGCATTGATTTCGTCGGACTCCTCCTGGTCATCGAGCTTCCCCTCGGCTTTGAGCTGCTTTGCCGCAAGAAGGGCAATGTCCATGAGGCAGACATACTTATCATTCCGGTCCTTATAGAGGATCTTGAAATTGTCCTGATATTTTTTGAAGGAATCTTCGATGGGTTTTCTGTAGAGGCCGTCCTCGAAGGTGACGTGTTTGAGTTCGGTAAGGAATGTGGTGTGGCGGCAGTGATCGGACCAGTAGGTATCGAGGACCCGGATCTCCGTAACGGTGGGGTCCCGGTGCTCCTCGTCCCTGAAGTAATTGCGAATGAAAAGGAAGTCCTCAAATGTCATCGCGAGGGACAGCGAATCATAGAGGTCTTTTAAAGATGTATCGGATTCGGAAATGAAATTTTCAAATGTTTTTACATCGGCGGGCTCAGCATAGTTTTCCGCCAGGCTTTCGGGCTTTTCCTCGGACGTCTCTCTGGAATCGACGGGATTGATGCAGTGGGCCTTGATGGCGGCAAACTCGGAATCGGAAATATCGCCCTCAATCACATAGGTCGTGGCCGTCCGGATAACGGGCTCCTCATCTTCCTTCAGGAGCTTCACGCACTGAACGGCGGAATCGGCCCTCTGGTCGAACTGGCCGGGCAGGTACTCGACGGAAAAGACGCGGCCCGTGGCCTCGAACGTCTCCTCATAGACGTCGTCGACAGGAGGCTCGGAAAAGACAGTCTTCACAGCCTTCTCAAACGTATCGTCCGAGATATTCTCGACGTCGTAGCGGATGAGCACCCGGACGTCCGTCACGCCGGAAATTCCGAGATAATGCCGGATTTCGTGACGCAGCTCACGTGCCGGTACGGCAAACTGCTTCTTCTTTTCAGCATAGACACGTCTCACTTTTCCCATTGATATTTCCCTCTCCTGTCTCTTGCGTTAAGCGTTCCATATGAAATTACAGCGCCCGGCCTTTGCCAAAAAGGACGTCACCGCTGGGCAGACTTATGCCTACCCCGCAGTTCACACAACAGTATAGCATAAAAGCTCCCCTGTTACCGTGAAAATTTCTTCCAAAATTCGCCGATCTCTTCCGTGATTTTTTTCTCATCGCCGGCAGCCGCATTCCGCCAGGCTTCCGGGAAGACGGCCCTGTAGGAGCTCTGGGCAAAGCGGCTGTCGAGAAGGGCCACAATCCCGTAATCCTCTTCCGTCCGGATGACCCGGCCGGCGGCCTGCAGAACCTTGTTCATGCCGGGATAGAGATAGGCGTAGGAAAAGCCGTCCAGGCCCCGCTCTGCAAAATAATTCTTCAGGATTTCCTGCCTGTGGCTGTATTTCGGCAGGGCCGCGCCGACGATTATGGCCCCGATCAGGGCCTCGCCCCGGAGGTCGATTCCTTCCCCGAAGGCCCCTCCCATGACGCAGAAGCCCAGTACTGTCTCATGACTAATGTAATTCTCCTCAGCGGATACGGAGCCTTCTTCTTCCGTCTCAAATCCGGCGGAAGGCTCCTCATCAGTGTCCCCTTTCCGGAAGCGGGAAAGAAAAGCGGCCTTCTCCCCTTCCTTCATGTCCGGCGTCTGCAGGAGAAGTTCCGTCTCCCCGGAAGGAAAGAGGCCCGTACACCGGTCGTATACATTATTCATGAAAAAATAGGAAGGGAAAAATACAAGGTATCTGCCGGGGTGCTGCTTCACAATATGGGCTATATAGAGGCTGTAGCGCCGGTACATGTCGTCGGACCGCCTCTTATAGAGGCTTGTGACGTCCGTGCCCGTGAAGACACCGAGCCTGGCCGGGTCGAAGACGGAAGAGGCATAGGCCGCGTAGGGGCGTTCCTCCCTGCACAGGAGGTGTTTATAATAATCCATGGGAAGCAGGGTGGCCGAGAAAAACACCGTGGCCCGGCCATAGTCCAGGCGCCGCTGCAGCTGGGCCGAAGGGTCCGCGCAGAAGAGGTGGACGAGAAAATCCCTGCCCTCCCCGAAATCACAGTAGAAGACAAAGCCCTCGTCTAAGTCCTCGAGAAGGCTTAAAAAGAAACGGGCATTGAAATAGAACTCCCGGATGGCGTCATTGTGCTCATTTTCGATTCGTTTGTCGAAATACTTCTCCAGCGCAGCGGACAATGCCATCAGGGCAAAGGCCAGGCGGTCCGTCTGTCCGCCCTCCATATCCTCCGGGAAAAGGACGTCCTCACAGGCCTTCTTCCACTCATTCAGGATATTGTTCACCCGGGTCAGGGCCTTTTTGATGCCGAAGATATCCTTCGGGAAAAAGCGGCGGACGGCCAGTACGTCGTCTTTTCCGATCACGGCCGAATACATGTCCCGGCCCCGTTCCACGAGGTTGTGGGCTTCGTCCACGAGGAAGACATAGTCTTCTTTCTTTCCCTCGCCGAAGAAACGGGAAATGGCCACCACCGGGTCGAAGACGTAGTTGTAGTCACAGATCAGGGCGTCGGACCAGTCGGCCAGAGCCAGGGAAAAGTGATAGGGGCAGAGTTTTCTTGTTCCACAGAATTTCTCGATACTGTCCCGGCCGAAGGCGTCATTTAAAGTCAGGAAATCATAGAGGCTGTCCAGAAGGCGGTCGTAGTAGCCTCTTGCGTATTCGCAATTCTCCGGGTTGCAGGCTGGCGTTTCGAGGAAGCAGGCCTTGTCCCTGGCCGTAATCGTAAGGGTCTTGGCCGCAAGCCCCTCCTTCCTCAGAAGGGAAAAGGCCTCCTCCGCCACGCCCCGGGTCACGTTCTTGGCCGTGAGGTAGAAAATCCGCTCTGCCTTCCCCTCCCCCATGGCTTTGACAGCCGGATAGACCGTGGCCAGGGTCTTCCCCGTCCCGGTAGGAGCCTGCAGGAAGAGGACGGAGCTTTTGTCTATACAGTAATAGATCTGGGAAATGAGCTTCTTCTGCCCCTCCCTGTAAGGAAAGGGGAAAGAAAGATTTTCTATGGAAGCATTCCGCTCCTTCTTCCAATGGAAGGAAAAGTCCGCCCAGCGCCGGTAGCTTTCAATCAGGCCCAGGAACCAGTCCTCCAGCTCCTCAAAAGAATAGGAGCTTTCCAGATATTGGATCTCATCTTCCTTATCGAGATTCACATAGGTGAGGCGGACTGAAATCAAATCAAGCTGATTTTCGAGGGCAAATATATAGGCGTAGCACTTTGCCTGAGCCAGGTGGACGGGAACCGGCTCCGTCATCTCCCGGACATCCCGGTAGATGCCCTTGATTTCGTCAATCGTCACCGGGATATTTTTTGCCTGTCTTTCTTCGGAAAGAAAGGATTCTGCCGCATCTTCCCCGCCCTCTTCAGAATAAATAAGCCCTTCGTCGTCATAAATAATGCCGTCCGCCCGGCCGCGAACGAGAAGGGAATACTCCCCGAAGTCTGCCGTATAGGACAGGGGAACCTCGGCGTGGTAGTCCGGCCCGCCCTTCTTCTGTATGGCTTTATGAATCCGGCTGCCCTCATTCATGGCACTCACCGGATTGATGGAACCGACCCGGTCGTCAATGTCCCCCTCCACAAGCAGGAACTCGACAAGGGAGCGGACACTGATTTCCACCACAGGTCTCGTATTAAATTCATCCCTAGCTTTCTCTTCAGCTGAAGAACTTTTCTTTTTCATTGAGACCTATGATAACAGGCGGTGAAGGCAATATCAAATCATGCTCAAAAAATGGCCGCCCGGTAAATCCCGGACGGCCGTGTCTTTTGAAATAACCCGGAGGCTAAATCATTGCAAAGTAATTTGGAAGGGACTGCCTGTCACTTACGCAGCAACGAACTTCTGCAGGCGGCGGGCCAGAACCTTGTCATCCCCATGGCAGACGAGATTCATCTGGCGGCGGGTAGCCGCAGCCATAACGCCGAGAAGAGACTTTGCATCGATATAGAGAACGCCGTCCTGAAGATCGATGTCGTAGTTGCACTCGGAAGTAATCCGGACGAACTCCTTCACATCATTGGGATTGAGCATCTTGAGTCTGAGTTTCATAATAAACCAACCTTTCCTGAGCCATAAACAATGGAAATGCCGCAAACTTTCGAAAATCTGCAAACGTTTGCATAATCTAAACTAATTCATTTTTCCCTGGCTCAATTGTCCGTAATGATACGCGGAAACCAAAAGAATGTCAAGAGTTTTCTTCACTAAATATTGGGATTGTACCGCCTATAAAACAATATATCTTGTGACGTAACTCAAAATTTTCGTGATTTTTCGTTTATTTTTTGGCATAAAAAAACAGGGGCAGAAGGACTTGAACCCTCGACATCAGGTTTTGGAGACCTGCGTTCTACCAACTGAACTATACCCCTACATTGCCGCGCAAGCGACTTATAAAATATAGCAAATGCCCCCGGCGAGGTCAAGTCCTTTCCATGAATAATGTAAAACAAAAGGACTTGTCCGCAGTCTCGTGTTTATGAAAAAGGCCGGATTGCTCCGGCCCATAATTTCATAAACACTTTCCGTACCTTCAAAACTTCACACAGAAATACTATTTCCGAAACTCGCTACTTTGGAATCTTCTTTGAATAATCCTTCGATCGATTAGTGACAGTCAGCTTAGAAGCTCACGCTCCTTACACCCCTGACCTATCTACCTTGTCGTCTTCAAGGGATCTTATGTCTTTAAAAGACGGGATATCTCATCTTGAGGCGGGCTTCACGCTTAGATGCCTTCAGCGTTTATCCCATCCGGACTTGGCTACCCTGTTATGGGGTTGGTCCCCAGCAGGTACACCAGCGGTCCGT
>JAZASQ010000082.1:0-7883 GCA_036343235.1 Lachnospiraceae bacterium | reverse complement strand
CTCCTCCTCCGACCTTCTGCCATACAGAAACTGAGCCGACAGGGAGAATATTCTTCAGAAAGACTTAAGAATTCTCCTTCTTCGACTTTTTGTCACACAAAAACCTGGCCTACAGGGAGAATATTCTTCAGAAAGACTTAAGAATTCTCCTTCTCCGACTTTCCGTCATACAGAAACTGAGCCGACAGGGAGAAGATTCCTCAGAAATGCCTGGAATTTCTCCTTTTGAATGAATTGTTACATCTGCCAAATACGCGTTGCGTGCCGAAGGCTTTTATGTTAGAGTGGGGTAAATATTTGCGCGGATGCAGCCGATATATTTTCTGAAATGGATATTCCCCGGAGTTTTGGCAAAGAACTCCGGTTGGCACGGACGCCGGCGCAGCAGGGCTTTTCAATCGGGAAGGCCGATGAATTGCAGCCGGTTTTTTCATGGTTTTGCACAGGCAGCATACCGGTCCGGATGTATCGTGACGGATTTGAAGAAATCCATTCGAGACCGGGAAAGTTTCATCAAGAGGAAACAGTATGGTCAAAGGTTTATACACCGCCTATACAGGCATGATCAATGAGCAGCGGCGGATGGATATTCTCTCCAACAACCTTGCCAATGCCAATACGACGGGCTACAAGAAGGAGGGGGCGACAAGTGCAGCCTTTGCTGACGAACTTGCCCTGCGCATTCACGACTCCTCCTGGAACTACCTGCCCCAGGGCCTCGGCGATATCAATATGGGCGTGAAGATCGGCCAGACCTATACGAATTACGACCAGGGTTCCTTTAAGGTCACGGATGTGAAGAGCGACCTCGCCATTGACGGCAACGGCTTCTTCGCCATCGAGTTTCTGGACAAGCAGGGCAATACCTCTGTCAAGTACACCCGGGACGGGGCGTTCACGGTGGATGAGAACGGCTACGTGGTCACAAGCGACGGCGACCACCTCCTGAACCGGAACGCCGCCCTGAACGGCCAGACCGGAGAAGCCGGCTGGGTACAGATCGACCCGCTTCTGGACTATTCCGTGGACCGGGAGGGAAATATCTGGCAGAACGATCAGGTTGTCGGGGATATCGGCCTCGTGGACCTGGACAATTATGACTACTTCGAGAAATACGGGGAGAACCTCTACAATGTCGTTGACGGCGGCAATATCGCTGCGGCGGACGGACAGATCGTTCAGGGGGCCCTTGAGGCTTCAAACGTCAATGTCGTGGACGAGATGGTGAATCTCATCGCGATTTCCCGGGCCTATGAAGCGAACCAGAAGATGATCCAGACCGAGGACACGACCATGGAGATGGCGGTCTCCCAGGTCGGCCAGGTGGGATGATTTCATTAGCGGCCATCTGACATCCTGATTTCGGATTTTGTGAACTGCCTGCTGCAGGACAGGCGAAGAGATTACATAAGAAGCAAATACATATAGCCTTACAGTACAAGCCCGCGAGCGGCAGCGAGCGGGAAGAAAACGGAGGATATGCCTTATGATGAGAGCACTCTGGACCGGGGCAGCGGGCATGAGGGCCCAGCAGACCGGCGTCGATACGGTGGCAAACAACCTCGCAAACGTCAATACGGTGGGCTTTAAGAGCCAGACAACGGAGTTTAAGTCCCTGCTCTACCAGACCCTGCAGACCAGGACCACGACAGCGAACGGGGACCCCAAGCCCACGACAGCCCAGGTGGGCCTCGGCACGAGAGTCGCCTCATTGAATTCGAACTTTGCCCAGGGCGCCATGCTGGCAAGTGATAATAATATGGCCCTCTGCATGAACGGCTCTGCCTTCTTCCAGCTGCAGGGGACGAATAATGAAATCTACTACACCAGGGCCGGCAACTTCGGCTTCTCCCTGGACGGCAACGAAGGGGAGCTGGTCCTTACAGACCCGGAAGGCAATAAGGTCCTCGATAGCGAAGGGAACCCTGTCATCCTTCCTGACGGGGCCACTGCGGATACCGTAGTCGTTGATGAGGACGGCAATCTGACCTACAAGCAGGCGGACGGGACCTATGTGGCCACCGGCCAGCAGATTGCCCGCATCCAGTTCCGAAACGTCAAGGGCCTGGACAAGGTCGCTGACAACCTCCTGCAGGAGACAGCGGCTTCCGGAGCCCCCATCAATGAAGCCACAACGAACCTCGGCATTGTCCGTTCCACCATGGCCCAGGGCTTCATAGAGGGCTCGAATGTCAATGTGGCGGATGAGATGGTAAACCTCATCATCAGCCAGCGGGCCTATGAAATGAATTCAAAAGCCATTACCACATCCGATACGATGCTGGAGGAAGCGAATAACTTACGGAGATAATCATTACAGCGTCATAAAGCCATTCGGTAATGATTATTGTTAAAAGGAGAATATCATGTCTGATATCACCGGCCTGGGCAGCGCCCTCAATTCCTACTACGACATGACGAGCAGCAACGCCAAGGCGACGCAGGCTGCGGATAAGGTTTCTTCCAAGACTTCAGGCCTTACGAAGGAGTCATCGCGCTCCGAAATCGAAGGGGCAGTCAAGTCCTTTGAGAGCTACTTCCTGGAGCAGATCCTGAAGAATGAGAAGGAGATGCTCACCACATTTTCCGGAGAGGATGAGGACAAGGATCTCTATGCCTCCCAGATTGAGGACATGTATATGGACAAGACCATCCAGTCCGTTTCCGAAGATATCGTTGACAAGTACGCAGGAAACCTGACGGATGACCTGGCGGATCAGATTCAGCGGAACCTGGGCGTTTCCGAGGCTCAGATCAAGGCTGACAGATAATTATTCAGCCCCCATACTCGGATTTCTTCGAAATCCTCGTTGTGGGGGCCCCGGGCGGCTTCGCCGCCTGGCCACACAGAATTTTTTAGACGCACACCGGTATGCAAGCATGCCAGTGTGCGTCTGTAAATTCTGTGTGCTGAATAAATTACAGAATCGTGACAAAACGTATCCGTGGTGCTATAATTCACGCGCCATGGAAACCAAAAAACACAATTATTCTTATATTATCAAAACCATTCTCTTCATAGCTCTTGTCATCCTGGTCGGGGCCACGGCTGTGTTCGGCCGCCTGCTGGGCAAGTCCCTGCAGTGGCTGCATGAGGCCTGGAGCGACGTCTCCTTCACGACCGCCCTGTTTCAGATGAAGACTCCCCTGGCCGGCGTCAATACGGACGAGGTGGATGAGTATATCCGGGCGGCTGTTGTGCCCACCATTCTCCTCTGCGGCATTCCCCTGACCGTCAATCTTTTCATTGCGATTTTTCTTAAGGTCAGGCATCTCAGCATCCCGATTGCGACGCGGAAAAAGGAGAAGGCCCTGGATTACAAATTTACCTGTCTCTACGGGGCCCTTCTTGTCATGCTCGTAAGCTGGGTGGACGTGCCGGCCATGGCCGGGGCCACCGGGGCGGACGAGTATGTGGAGAACATCTTCCGGGGGGATTCAACCTTCTATCAGGACTACTATGCGGACCCGGAGAAGACGGCCCTGACGTTTCCGGAGAAGAAGCGGAATCTCGTCATGATCTATATGGAGAGCATGGAGACCACCTACGCGGATACGGCGGAAGGCGGCGGCAAGGCGACGAATCTGATTCCCAACCTGACGGAGCTGGCCCTGTCCAATGTTTCTTTTTCTAATAATGAAAAACTCGGGGGCTGTACGGCGACGGAGGGAACCACCTGGACCATGGCAGCCATGCTTGCCTCTACATCAGGCGTTCCCTATGCCGTTCCGGTCGAAGGAAACAGCATGGACCAGTATTCGACATTTCTTCCCAAGCTGGTCGCCCTTGGGGACATTCTGGAGGAAAACGGCTACAGGAACTATTTCTGCTGCGGCTCGGATGCCACATTCGGCGGGCGGAAATTATATCTTTCGGACCACGGGGATTATACTTTCTACGACTGGCTCTATGCCAAGCGGAAGGGCTACATCCCCAAGGATTATTCATACGGCTGGGGCATGGAGGATATCAAGACCATTGCCATGGCCAAAAAAGAACTTTCGAAGCTGGCGGAAAGCGGAGAGCCCTTCAACTTCACCTTCCTGACCCAGGATACCCATCATCCCGTCGGCTGGACATGCGACGAATGCGAACCCATGCCCGGAGAGGCCCGCTATTCCACCTGCATCCGCTGCTCGGACAAGCAGGTGACGAAGTTTGTGGAGTGGATGGAAGAACAGCCCTGGTATGAAAATACGACAGTAATTCTCCTCGGGGACCACTGCTCCATGGCCACGGATTTCTGGGATGACCTGCCTGATGACTACGAGCGCCATGTCTACAACTGCTTCCTGAACCTGCCGGAGGGCCTTTCCCCTGTCAATGAGAAAGACCGCCTCTTCTCGACCGAGGACTATTTCCCCACGATACTGACTGCCCTGGGTGTGCAGATTGACGGGGACCGGCTGGGTCTGGGGACGAATCTCTTTTCAGACAAGGAGACGGTACTGGAGCAGATCGGCCTCGAACAGTACAATATCGAGGTCTCCGGAAATACAGCCTATTACGTGTCCCATTTCGAGTGAGACTTCAGAACCACATACTCGGAATTCTTCGAATTCCTCGTTGCTTGTGGTTCCGGGCAGCTGCGCCGCCAGGCCACGCAGAATTGGGGAATGCTTATTTGCATGCAAGCATGCATAAGCATTCCCCAATTCTGTGTGCTGAATAGTTACATTTTATAAACATTTCACTTGCCAGTCCTTGTCCGGGCGGAGTATAGTGAATGCATGAGCGATTTCTACAGCAATTCTGACGCCCTGCCGGAAGAGGCAGAGGTTCTTCGCGGTTTCGTTGACCACGTCATATATCGGAATGAAGACAATGGCTACTCGGTCTTCGTATTTCAGCCGGACGACGATGAAGGAGCGGGGAGTGACATCACCTGCGTGGGGAATTTTGCCTCCCTGGCAGCAGGGGAAAATCTCGAACTGACAGGCGTATATGTGGACAATCCCACGTACGGGACCCAGTTCAAGGTCGTTTCAGGGCGCTTCGTCCGCCCGGAGAAGACAGCGGAAATCGAGCGCTATCTGGCCGGCGGGGCCATCAAGGGCATCGGACCCACACTCGCGAAGAAGATTGTCAAAAAGTTCAAAAAAGACACCTTCCGCATCATGGAGGACGAACCGGAGCGGCTGGCCGAGATTTCCGGCATCAGCCTGAAAATGGCCCAGTCCTTCGGAGAGCAGATGGTGGAAAAGCGGGACATCCGGGATGTTTCTGTCTTCCTGCAGGGTTTCGGCATCACACCGAATATGGCCCTCCGCATCTATGAGCATTTCGGTACGGACATCTACACCATCATCAAAGAAAATCCCTACCGCCTGGCGGATGAAATTGACGGCATCGGTTTCCGGACAGCGGACCGGATTGCCGGCATGGCCGGCCTGCCCCCGGACTCCGAGGACCGGGTCGGCTCCTGCATTCTCTACCTTCTCGGCAATGCTGCCGGGGAGGGCCACACCTACCTTCCCGAACATATCCTGAAGCGGAACCTCCTCTACCTCATCAATGTCTCTGAAGAGACCTTCGACGCCGTGCTTTCGAATATGGAAGTCGAGCGGAGGGTGAAAATAATAGACCCGCATCGCACGCCGACCGGCCGGACAGCTGCTTCCGGCGGGCCCGGTGCACTGGAAAGCAGGGGGGAAACAGCAGAAGTACGGGCCCTTTGGGCTGAACTTTCCGGGGACAGTCGGGAAATAGAAAGTGATACGGGAGACGATCGCCGGATCTATCTGCCTGTCTACTACCATATGGAAAAGAGGACTGCAGACCGCCTGCTTTCTATGAGGGGAGAAGATGGGGCGGATACCGGGGGAACAAGTGAGAAGGTCCGTGCAATAGAAGAGAGGGAAGGCATTACCCTGGGACCTGCCCAGAGGAAGGCAGTTATGGAGGCCGCAGCCAGCCGCTTTTTCATCCTGACCGGCGGGCCGGGAACCGGAAAGACGACTACACTCAGGGTTTTGATCACTTACTTTGAGGAAGAGGGGCTGGACGTGGCCCTGGCGGCGCCGACAGGCCGGGCAGCAAAGCGGATGAGCGAGGCCACGGGAAGACCGGCCCGGACCATCCACCGCCTGCTCGAGGTGGAGGGCCGGCCGTCGGATGAAGGGCGGGCTGTCACAGCCTTCGGCCGAAATGAGGACAATCCCCTGGAATACGACGCGGTCATCATTGACGAGACGTCCATGGTGGACCTTTCTCTTTTCTATTCCCTGCTGAAGGCTGTGCCGGAAGAGTGCGCCCTGATTCTGGTCGGGGACCGGGACCAGCTGCCTTCCGTGGGCCCCGGAAATGTCCTCCGGGACCTTCTGGATTCCGGCCTCTTTCCCTCGGTCTACCTTGATACCATTTTCCGTCAGGCCGCGGAAAGCGACATTGTGAAAAACGCCCACTACATCAATGAGGGGAAGCCGGTCACTTTGGATAATAAAAGCCGGGACTTCTTCTTCATGGAGCGGCCCGAGGCGGACTCTGTCATCAATACCCTGATTTCCCTCTATTCGGGGAAACTGGAAAAGTACGCAGGGTGTGAGTGGAGCGACATTCAGGTCATGTGCCCCTCGAAGAAGGGCCTGACCGGGGTTTCGAATATCAATGAGATCCTGCAGGAAAAGCTGAATCCGCCGGAAGCGGACAAGCCGGAGAAAAAGTACGGGGACCGGGTTTTCCGGGTCGGAGACAAGGTCATGCAGATGAAAAATGACTATCACCTTCCCTGGCGGGTCTTCGGCAAGGGCCGGGTGGTCATCGACAGCGGCGAGGGGGTCTTCAACGGGGATATCGGCACCATAGAAGGCATCTACCCCGAAGCCTCCATCATGCGGGTGGCCTTTGACGACGGGCGGGAAGCGGACTACCCCTTCTCGAATCTTGAAAACATCGACCTGGCCTATGCCATCACGATCCATAAATCCCAGGGGTCGGAGTATCCGGTCGTCGTGATTCCCCTGCTTCCTGGTCCGAGACAGCTCATGAACCGGAACCTCCTCTATACGGCTGTGACCCGGGCCAGGAAATGCGTGATCCTGATCGGCCGCCGGACCGTCTTTTCCGACATGGAAAACAATTCAACGGCGGCCGTCCGCTACAGCGGCCTCCGGGACTTCCTGACAGACGAGGGGCGCCGTTTGTAACGGCGCCCGGGATTTGCGACACTGCGGAAACTTCTGCGAAAGCTTCTGCGAGCCTGCTTTAACTTCTACTTAAGCTTTTCAATTTCCTTCTCCCTGTCTATGTCTGATGACATGTCGTAAGAAGCAAAGAATTCGCTGTATTCCGTGAAGGACTTGGGGAAGGTCCGGCCCAGGATGTCGGCATAGGACTTCGTGTAGAGCTTGTGGAAGCCTGTGTCAGCTGGCAGGACCTGAAGGTCGCCGGGATTGTAGCCGTCCCTGAGGATGCGGACAGCCAACTCGCCTGCGTAGTAGCCCTGGACGTAAGGATTGCTGTAGGCACAGACGAGGGCATTCTGCCCGGCCTCTTTGTCAGCGGCCACCAGAGGCCTGCCGAGCGAAAGGGCTATGCGGGAGATCGCGGGAGCCTGATCGGACAGGGCCGAATCAGCGGGCAGGAAGAGGACGGAGCACTCCGTGGCAGCGAGGGCTGTCATGCTCTCCAGGGTGGGCAGGGGGGTGCCTGCCGCTTCGGCGGCGGCAGCGGCTTCCGGATCCACGGAAAGGGGGAGGGCATATTCCTTCCAGGCGATGCCGGCCTCATCCATATAGGCTTCCAGCAGACGGTTCTGAATTTCAGCATTGGTGTCCCCCTCTGAATAGAGAAGGCCGACAGTCGAGAGCTCCGGCGTGGCTTCAATCAGGAGGGAGAGGACTTCTTCCATTTCCGGCAGGGAGGAAATCCCGGTCACATTCGT
>JAZASQ010000081.1:0-8005 GCA_036343235.1 Lachnospiraceae bacterium | reverse complement strand
GACGGCTCAACGCTTATGGAGCTGCTTCTCAGCGAGAAAATTATCGCTGACGCCGGCAATCTTGCAGGCATTGCAGCGGCGGTCAACGAAAGCATTGTTTCTAAGAAAAGCTGGACTGAGCACGTGCTCAGGGAAGGTGACTCGGTTGATGTATTCAGCATGGTATCGGGAGGCTGACAATGCAGGGTGAGCTGTCAATCGGCGGTAAAAAATTCAAGTCCCGCCTCTTTGTAGGTACCGGCAAGTTCTCGTCGGCAGAAGTTCTCAAAAAAGCTGTCAGGGCATCCGCGTCCGAGCTTGTCACCATGTCGGTGAAACGAGTCCACCTCCACGGCGAGCGTGATGAAATCCTCACCCCGCTCAAAGAGCTCGGAGTTGCTCTCCTTCCGAACACAGCTGGCGCTCGCAACGCAAAGGAAGCCGTATATGCAGCACAAATCGCGAGGGAGTGCCTCGGAACAAGCCTCATCAAGCTTGAAGTGCACCCGGACCAGAGATATCTGCTGCCTGATCCCATCGAGACCCTGAACGCCACAAAGGAGCTTGTAGCTGACGGCTTTACCGTTATGCCTTACTGCCAGGCAGATCCTGTCCTCGCGAAGAGGCTCGCCGATGCCGGCGCAGCGTGCGTGATGCCGCTGGCTGCCCCGATCGGATCGAACAGGGGCCTGCTTATGAAGGAGATGATCCGGATCATCATCGAGCAGTCCGAGGTTCCGGTAGTGGTAGATGCAGGTCTCGGACGGCCGTCTGATGCCGCTCTTGCCATGGAGATGGGCGCCGATGCCGTCCTCGTGAATACCGCGATTGCTGTCTCCGGCGATCCCGAAAGAATGGCAGCAGCGTTCAGGGAAGCGGTTTCCGCAGGCAGGGAGGCCTATGAGGCAGGTCTCGGCGAGTCGTTCAATTACGCCTCTGCGACAAGCGACCTCTCCGGTTTCCTGAAATCCATTGATGAGGAGCAGAACAGCAAATAGGAGCGTTGCAGGAACGGAGAGATGAGTTTTTATGATGAGGCTCTTTCCATCCCTTTCACCGACATGACAGAAAGGGTGATGAACAAGACAGACAGTGATGTCGATGCGGCTCTGGCAAGGGATGACGACTCCAGAAACCTTGATGACTTCGCCGCTCTCATTTCACCTGCGGCGAGGCCATATCTGATGGAAATCGCCAGGAAGTCCTTCCTGCTGACGAGGAAAAGATTCGGCTCTGTCATAAACATGTACCTGCCGCTCTACCTGACCAACCTCTGCTCGAATGACTGCAGCTACTGCGGATTTTCCTCAAAGAACAAGATTGAGAGGAAATGCCTGACTCCGGAGGAGACTGATGCCGAGTGCAGGAAGATGCGCGAGATGGGCTATGAGAATTTTCTTCTGGTTTCCGGAGAGCACAAGGACTACGGCATCGACTATTTTGCGGAGATGATGCCCATAGTCAGTAAATACGCCTCATTCATCCAGTTTGAGGTGCAGCCGCTTCAGACTGAGGATTACAAGAGGCTCCGCAGCCTGGGACTTGACGCGGTCTGCGTCTATCAGGAAACATATAATCCTGATATGTACAGGCTGGTGCACCGTCACGGAATGAAGAAGAACATGCGCTTCCGCATGGAGACTCCCGAGCGTGTCGGAGAGGCCGGGATCGAGAAGGTCGGACTCGGAGCGCTGCTCGGGCTTTCCGAGTGGCATGCAGACTCCATGTTCGTCGCAATGCACGCCAAGTTCATGAGAAAGCATTACTGGAACACAAAGGTCGCCATTTCATTCCCGAGGCTGAGGCCTGCCTGCGGCGGCTTTGAGCCGGGCTATCCGCTTGACGACAGGGATCTTATTCAGTTAATGTGCGCTTTCAGACTGTTTGATCCGGAGCTTGAGCTTACAATATCTACAAGGGAGCGCCCAGCTTTCAGGGATGCTGTTGTCCCCATGGCCATCACGGCCATCAGCGCCGGCTCCTCCGTGCAGCCAGGCGGCTATGTGGAGCGCAATGACGATCTGGCCCAGTGGACGATAAACGACTCCAGGTCTGTGGAGGAAGTGAGCGCCGCTCTCAGGAAGCACGGTCTCGATCTGGTATGGCGCGATACCAGAGTCAGGGCATGACAGAAGGCGGCAGGCGATTATTCTTCCTGCTGCCGGTTAACATCGGAGGGTTAAATGCATTTTGTTCATATGAACCGCGGTACATGTTCAAGATCAATTTCCCTGGACATTAATCAGGGTATAGTGAGCAATGTTGAGTTTGATGGAGGATGTCCCGGCAACACAAAGGCGATAGGCAAGCTGGTTGAGGGGATGAGCGCCGACGACATCTACCGGATCCTGCATGGCAATACCTGCGGAAGGAAGCCGACCTCATGCGGCGATCAGCTGGCAGAGGCAGTTCAGCAGGCAAAGGCAAAAGAAAGCGAAGAAGGCGGCGTTTAACATTCAGAGGAGGGCCACTATGGCATTGAATAACAGCAATCAGAGACACAAGTCAGACAGAAAGCAGCTGTTCCTGATCTCAGGCACCATTCTGGTCATTCTGGCAGCGGCTGCGGCCTGCATCACTTTTTCGTGGAAGGACAGGAAAGAGACGGCTGGTCCAGCTGTCACCGCGCAGAAGGATGCGGCAAAGGACGCATCAGTTCCTGCGAATAAGGCTTCCGCAAAGGAAACAGGAGAAGGCAGCGATTCAAAAACAGTGAAGGGAAACGCTGCAGTTCCTGCTGCTGAAAAAAAAGAAAATATGATTGTCCTCACTGATAAAAGCGACGGACAGGCAGGATCAGCCGATCTGACCATCACTGCCGAAAATGAGAAGGAAAAGCCCAGTCAGACAATTGTGGTGCAGACTGACGGGCTTCAGGGGGACAATGCCGCATGCGATGCAGGCCTTGCCTGGGAGAAAGGGACCGGCGGCCACGGCATAGACTACGAGAAGGCTGCGTACTGGTACGCAAAGGGCGTTAAGGAAGGCAGCACCTGCGCCATGAACAATCTAGGGTACATGTACATGCAGGGAGCAGGCGTTCAGAAGGATAACAGCAGCGCCTTCGCGCTTTTCCAGCTTTCCGCAGAAAAAGGAGATCCGGAAGGCGCTTTCGCAGCGGGGTACATGACTGAGAGAGGCTGGGGCACTGAGTACAATGTGCGCAGGGCATTCGGTTTCTATGCCATGGCAGCTGAGAAAGGCTATGCTCCTGCCGAGAATGCCGTGGGTACCATGTTCGAGAGCGGCGCCGGAGTCGAGAAAAGCTACGAGAAGGCATTCAAATGGTATGAGCTGGCCGCAAGGGACGGCGATTTAAACGCCTTGTACAACCTCGCAGACAAGTACCGGCAGGGAAAGGGCACCGCACAGGACAACGGGAAGGCGTTCGAGCTTTTCGGACAGGCTGCAAGGAAGGGCAATGCCTATGCCCAGTATGATTACGGCTCCATGCTCGCTGCAGGGCTCGGAACCGAAAAGAACCTCGTTGAGGCATATGCCTGGCTCAAGCTCAGCACCGACACCCTGAAGCAGGGCGACGGCATTCTCGGCGCCGTCTCCTACCTGCTCTCAGAGGACGACAGGGCGAAAGCGGAGCAGCTGGCAGCTGAATACAAAAAGAAATATGCCTCGGCTTCAGGCTTTTCCGCCGTTTCCGTGTCACATGCAGGTGATTCTGAAAAAGCGGTCGGCAGCAGGAGCTCCGCCAAATAAGGGCTTACGGACATTTGAATATACGCTGGTGCAGTAAATGAAAAAATCCCAAGGACTGATTCTCTGTCTTCTCTCTTTGTTCCTGTCCTCTGCCGCCGAGGCGGAGGATACTCCGTCCGGCGTCATGCCTGCAGGGGAGGGTACTGCTCTATTTCCGGCAGGAGGAAAGACCATAACCATCGATCCGGGCAGGTTCGGCGACGGGACAGCCCTCAGCGCCAGTGACATAGACACAGCTCTGTCCGATGCACCGGACAGAAAGTCTCTTGACCAGAAAAAGGAGGAGCTGAAGCGGCACCGGCAGGACAGCAAGGCCTACAACGAGGCGATACTTAAAAACTGGCCCAAAGAGTTTAACCGGGATGAAAAATCATACTACGCCGTATACAGCCATGTCTCAAATCAGAAGGCCGTCATATTCAAGCTTATGGACGCAATGACTCCCGCTGACAAGCCGGGAGAGGAAAAGCTTGCCGCTGCAAGGGGCGTTGACTTCTATGCAAGAATGACTGCCTACGAGTACCATGTTGATCTCTCAAGGCTCAGCATGCTCAACGCACATACCTACAAAATACCTGCAGAGCTCAACGGCAGCAGATTCATGATTTTTGTCTCGAAGATGGAGGGAGATCCCTTTTATCTCAGGATTTTCGCCATCGGTGACAAGGTGAGCTACGAGGACATAACCATCCTCACGACAGACTTTTTTGACACAGTGAACCGGATCGAAAAGGGCAGCTCACTATCCGGGAAATGACCGGAAAGCCTTGCTTACTGTCCCGTCAAAATGCCGCTTATCACCGGCGTTTTATCCAGGAATGGCCGGAAATTAAGTCTGTCCGGCCTGATAAAGTCAGAATTTTGTGACAATTCTGTCAAGAGGAAGCCTTGATTTGGGCCTATCGGCGTTGCCGTCATTTTTCCGGTAGCCAAGCAGAACAACCAGCTGGGAGGTCTCGTTCCTGCTTTTAAGGTCAAGAAGCTCGTCGGCCACGGAGGGGACAAAGCCCTCGACCGGGGTTGCGTCGACCTGCTCGCAGGCTGCGGCCAAAAGGAAGTAGCCCAGCATAATATAAGTCTGCTTTCCGGTCCACCCGGTTAATTTCTCACCCTTGAATGCGGCAACGTAGGCCTTTCTCGCTCTGTCAACCGTATTCTTTATCTCTGGAGCTCCGGCGTACCTGCCGTCCTCTTCCTCCCTTGCGGTTATCTCCTCAAGATAGGAATCAGGCACCTTGGTCATGGAGCTGATCAGTATGGCTTTCGAGCAGCCGTCAAACCTCTCGAGATTGAAATCCCGGATGGCGGGGCGGAGTTTTGCCTTGGAAGCCCTGTCAAAAACGTAAATGTGCCAAGGCTGAACGTTCATTGCCGAGGGAGTGAGCCTGGCTGCCTCGATGATGCGCCCGAAGACCTCTTCAGGAACATCTCTTTCGGGATCATAGTGCTTGCAGGCATACCTGCCCTGAAAAATTTCAACTGGATTCATTTTATTGCCTGAGCTGTATTTAAAGAAAAAAAAGCCGCGAATCTCTTCGCGGCCCTGGCTTTCTTAATACTTGGAGAATTTCTGCTGCATGTCCTTGATGGACTGGTTGAACTCTTCCATGGAATTGTTGTGGAATACAAGGATATCGCCGATGCCTTCCGGTTTGTTGAAATTGCATCCGGCAATGTACTTGTCCCAGTTCTGAAGCTTCCAGGTGTCCCTGCTCGAATTTCTCTCGACCATTCTCTGATGACACACTTCCGGGGAAGTATCAACCCAGACAATCACCAGATTGGCGTCCTTTTCCTTGAGCTTCGCTCTCAGATTCTTGATGTACTCAGGATCCCTGATTTCCCTGGTGAACGGAGCGTTGATCAGAACATTGTCTGCATACTCAAGCGCCTCGTAGGCAATATCGAGAATAGCGTAATACTCGTAGTCACGGATATTCTTCTCGAAAAAATCCGAACTGCGGTTGTATTCCTGGTTGGCAACCTTAAAAATCTGTTTCGAAAGAACAATCAAGGTATCTTTGTCAAGATAGACCATTGGCTTGATGTTGCGGGCTATGGCCTTTGAAACAAAAGTTTTGCCGCATGCCGGGGGCGAAGTTACCAGTATCAGATTTTTCATATTTTATGTCCTGACCGTTTTTCTCTTAAAACGGGCTTTCCATGTGTAATGCGCACTCCCCGGACGTTCTTGCCGAAGCCATGCGCGGTCCTCTGTTAATTTTAATTTATTTGATGCAGGATTCAATAGCCAAAAAATAAAATCGGCAAAACTTATCCTTTTTGAGAAGGATCTTACAGAATTTATATTTTTGCGTAACTTTCCGCTTACACGGGCAGGCCCTGGACCTGCCCGCAGACTTTGCGTCCTGCATGACCCCGCTCGGGTTTCCTTTATTTGTTTGCCTCTGCGAAAGTCTCAATCACATCCTTAAGGGTCAGCCAGAACCTGTCGATGGTCTCGAGGCTTATCCTTTCATGCTCCGAGTGAATATCAAGCGCGTCGGGTCCGAATGACACGGCATCAAGATCGGGCACAATCCTTGTAAGCAGCGCGCACTCAACTCCGGCGTGGATGACGGCAGCGCGCATATCACGGCCGGTGACTTTCCTGAAGCTGCTCTGTACGGCTGCGGTAAGGGGAGATGACGCAATGGGCACCCAGGGGTAGTACGCTCCGCTCAGCGTTACCTCTGCCGTGCCGCCGTTCTTTTTGAAAATCTCCTTCATTTCGGCGGCGGCCTCGTCAAGGTGGGTGTTCGACCTTATGAGGATTGAGCCTTCCGCATATGAGTCATGCGACCTCAGGACGCCGAGGTTCGAGGAGTCCTCCGGAAGTCCCTGGTATTTCACGCTCATTCTGAGCACTCCGTCAGGCCAGGCAAGGATGCTTCCGGTGAGCTCATCTGCATTCTCAATATAGCTGTCTGCCTCTGTCCTGCCTACTTCGAACACTGCGTTCCTGTCATCCTCTGACGCGCCTGCCCTGATTCTCTCCCCGCTTTCCCGGATGAAGTCAGCCACTCCGGCGAAGTCTGCGCCCTTTATCAGGAGCACGGCCTCTGCTGATGAGGGGATGGCGTTCTTGAATTTTCCTCCGCTGAGGTCCGAGAGCTTCACGTCAAACTTTTCCGAGAGCGATCTGACCAGGCCGGCAATGCATCTGACTGCATTGATGCGCTTCTTGTCTATATCCTCGCCGGAGTGTCCGCCCTTGAGACCGGAGATCCTCACCTTGACAGCAGCAAGTCCGTCTGCCTGGGAGACGCTTGCCCTCCTGAGATTCAGCCTGAGATCCGCATTGATTCCTCCGGCGCAGCCTACGACTGCGAGACCCTCAGTCTCATTGTCAAGATTAAGGAGGTATTTTGACTTGAGGCAGCCGGGCTTCAGGGCAGAGGCTCCCTCCATGGTTGTCTCCTCACCGGTCGTGAAAAGAAGCTCCAGGGGACCGTGGATCAGACCGGGGACTGTTGCCGCAGCCAGGGCAGCGGCAACGCCGATTCCGTCATCCGCACCGAGCGACGTTCCGTCGGAGAATATAACCCCGTTCTCAATCCTGACCGGAAGCGGAGTGTGAAGGAAGTCAAAATCAAATCCCTCCCTTGCTACGGCAACAATGTCCGTGTGCCCCTGAAGGCAGATTGAGGGAACATTTTCGTAGCCGGGAGCAGCTTCCCTGAAGATATGCACGTTGTTGGTACTGTCAACAGTTGCTTCCATTCCGTGTTTTCTGGCGAATTCTGCTATTTTCCCCGCAACTTCAGCCTCGTGGCCTGACGGTCTCGGGATCTGGGTGAGTTTCAGGAACAGATTTATTGCAGCTGCAGACGGATGCTCTTTCTCGGTGAATTCTTTCATTTTGACTCCTGTGACAGAAGGGAAAACGCGCCGCGTCCGGTACAGGGGGCGCTGATGCCATTATAAAAGATTGTCCGCACGGACTGACAAGGCAAAACCGGTAATGAGCGTTTTTTTCTGCCGGAAATAATTTTTTCGGAAAATTTTATTAAAGAAGGCTTGATTTTATAAAAAAGGCAGTTATAATGGTGCTCGTTGTTTCGTTTGAGTTTCTGTAGCTCAGCTGGTTAGAGCGCTACCTTGACATGGTAGAGGTCGAAGGTTCAAGTCCTTTCAGAAACACCATCCAAGATTTCTCTTATTTTTTCCTTCCGATTTTTGCAGCCAGTTATACACAAAATAGCTAAGCCATAGTTTTCTTGTTGATCGATCCCTTTGGTCTTCCAGGTTTACGCCCCGCCTTTTTCCTTGCGATGACCTCCTTCTGATGCTTCGATAAAGTCCCTTCCGG
>JAZASQ010000080.1:0-8129 GCA_036343235.1 Lachnospiraceae bacterium | reverse complement strand
GGCAGCAAGGCTGATGGAAATTCTGAACAAACCACTGAAAGAGCTTCTGTCCGACAGAACGGTCTTCTCGGTATTTGACGACGAATTCCGGGAGGCCGGCTGGCTGGATGTGACGGTGCTCCTGAAATCGGAGTCCTCCCTGAGCGATTTGTACCGCGACGGTACGGTCCCGAAAGAGGTCCTGGACCGGATTCAGATGCGCCTGTCTGGCGAAGTGCAATAGAACTTCATATCATTTGACTTATATAGCCCGTACCATTTGAACATGGTGCGGGCTTCTTTTGTGCAGAAAAATACAAAATAAATACACAAAAATACACTATGCCCTTAATTATTTTCGGGGGGGTCGATACATATACTGAAAAGGAAATACTGCGTCCGTACGCCCGTTTTTCGCAGGACGAGACAGTTTCCCGGAGCATCGGAATACGCTGGAAAGGAGGGGAGACCTATGCTGGCGGTAGCTTTCAATTATGCAGCAACGAATGCAAGACGCCAGTACGGCATCACGACGGACCGACAGAAGAAGAACGTCGAGAAGCTCTCCTCCGGTTTCCGCATCAACAGGGCCGCGGATGATGCAGCAGGTCTCTCTATCTCCGAGAAGATGCGGAAACAGGTCCGGGGTCTCTCCCGGGGTACGGTCAATGCCCAGGACGGGATTTCCCTCCTGCAGATTGCGGACGGGTCTCTGGCTGAGATGACGGCCATGATGCACCGGATGACGGAGCTTTCCATTCAGTCCGCCAACGGTACCTATTCTGACGACGACCGCCAGGCCATGCAGAATGAGATCAAACAGCTGCAGATGGAGATCAACGGTGAGGTCGACCGGACCCGCTTCAATGATATGAAGATATTTGCGGAGGACACTTCCCTCGAGGAAACGCCCAAGGAACCGCAGCTTCCGGATGTGAAAATAGGCACAGTCACTGGTACGCCGACCGACAATGCCGTTTCCGAGTACAAGTTCTCTGCGGACGATACCGGTATTACGATCAACGGCGACACGGCAAACAAGATTTCCTGGTCCTCCATCATCGCAGACGACGGGACTTCCATCGATTCCCTGAAGGCAGGGACATATAGTTTTGATTATAACGGTCTGACTTTCCCGGTGACGACACCCGATGTCGCCTCGGTGGGTGACCTTGCGAATGTTTTAAGTACCTATACAGTTACAAAAGAGAGTGTTCCGGACTACCCGGTGACACAGGCGGTTTCATCCGCTGAATTTTCCGTCAGTGAAGCCAGTCTTTCCGGGATTTCAGCCGGCACGGCATTTTCGGTCAATGTGACGGATTCCGGGATCAACAATACCTCATGGGCCGAAATTGATCCCGGCCTCGATGCTGACGGAAAGCTGACGTCAGGCTCCAGGCAGGTGGACATTGATATGGGCTCCGGTGTCAGGCTGGGCCTTACCATCAATCAGGGAGCTACAAAGGATTCCATCAAAAAAGCCCTTTCCGGTATGAGCGTCAAAGTAGAAGAGGGAAAGGATTTAAAGATTGTAGACGGCTCGATGAATGTAGCCGTGGAAAATCTCAAGTCCGGCAAGTACCCCTCCGTCATGGTCCGCTCTAATGCATCTATGAAGCGCTTCGACTGGAGCGTGGCGGACAACCCGACCGGGGATACAGCCCTGAAAGATATCGCGGACAGTCTGGGCTGTGATACGGACCGGCTTTTCAATATCCGCCTTCTGATTGATTTCTCCAATCAGAAAAACGGGAATACGTCCCCAATCGCCCGACTTTATGCGGCCGGGACGGATACAGACGGAAACTCTCTGGGCGAGAGCTACGTCGATTATTCCATGAGCGACGAGGACCTGGCGAAGCTGAAGAGCGCATTAAGTGACGGCAAGCCCCACAGTGAGAATGACCCGGTGGCGGATGCCACCTTTACCTATAAGGACAGTACATTTACGGCCCATCTGGTGGCCACCCACGACCTGACCGGGGCCAATGATTCGCCGGATCCCCTAGCCATACTTGATCCGACCCAGTTTCCCGGTTATTCCGTCCGGGTTCATGCGGCCGTGGAACATCAGAAATCCCTTGTCACCACCGGCTCCCTGGCTTCCATGGAAGACGGAAATGTGACGACGACGACCTACCACGACGAATACCAGGCCTCGAGTACTATTCCGAAGAAGGATGAAAATTCCTACCCCCGCCAGTCCTGGTGGATTCAGACCGGGGCGGATACCCTTTCCGGCATGGTGGTTTCCGTGGGCTCCATCAGTCTCCGTCTATTGGGCCTGGACGATATGGATATTTCCACCGAGGACGGGGCGACGAACGGCATCACAAAAGCCGGGAAGGCTCTTGACTATGTGAGCCGGATCCGGTCCTCCATCGGGGCCCAGCAGAACCGCCTGGAGCACACGATCGCAAACAATGAAAACGCGACGGAAAACACCACCGCTTCCGAGTCCCGGATCCGGGATGCCGATATGGCGGACGAGATGGTGGAGTTCCACCGGAACAATATATTGGAACTGGTCGGGGAGAGCGTCATAGCCCAGGCCAACAGTCAGCAGGAAGACCTCCTGAGCCTGCTGGGGAATTCGTAAAAATACATTCGCCTGCCGGAAAATTCGTGAAATGAGCAGGGCAGTTTATGGGCCTGCAGGAAAATTCGTGATGTACCCCGGCGGTTTACATTAGTCATGGAACAATAGGATGAGCGGGAAGGACGAGGCCCGGATGACAGCGACAACCCTGAAGGAAATCAGTGACCACATCAACCACATGACCTTTCGCCGCAAGCTTTTCGGCGGGGTGGACGAGCGGGACGTCTGGCGGCAGATTCAGATGCTGGACGACGACTACCGGAACCTTTTCAAGATCATGAGCCAGTACTATCAGGGCAAGATGAAAAGCATGAAACAGGAAGCGAATGCGGCAATCAGCGAAAAGTAAGCAGGCTGCGGAGCCCCGGAACATCTGGGAAAACTGGCTGACGGAAAGGACCATCAAAAAGCGCTACGAGCGGGCCGTCATGCGGGAGGAGATTGTGAACTTCCTCCTCCGCCTCCTGCTTCTGATCCTGATTCTGGTCATCACGTTTTTCATCATCTTCGGGGCCTACACCCAGGACGACATGGCCATGGCTCCGGCCGTGAATTCGGGCGACCTGGTCATCTACCAGCGGGGGCTCAAGGGCTACCAGCTCGGGGATGTGGTCGTCTACGAGGCTGGCGGAAAGGCTTATTGCGGGCGGGTCGTGGCCCGGCCGGACGACACGGTGGAAATCACCGAAGCCGGCGAGCTCAAGGTCAACGGCTACGTCCAGATTGAGGACCGGATCACGAACGGCACCCCTCCGGGTACTGTAGTGGCATATCCCCTGGTTCTGGACACGGACGAATACTTTCTCCTGGCGGATGCCCGGGGAAACGCCAGGGACTGCCGGGACTTCGGCCCCGTGAAACTCAGTCAGATGAAGGGCCGGGCGGCTTTTCTGATCCGCATGAATGATTTTTGAGCATGACTAATATAAAACCCCGGCTATCCCGGCGGCCGCAGATCGTGCGGCAGACAGAAGAATAGCTATTTTACATTATTCTGATTCATCGCGCTGAAACCCGGTGCTATGAATATATGACGGAACGAAAATACAATCCCCAGGATGGAAAGGATAGAAGGGAGGAAATTTCAAATGAAACGAAACAGAGCCATAAAAATCGGCTCGGCAGTGCTCGCTGCAGCCCTGGTCATGGCCTCCATGAACGGTCTGACCCTGCATCGGGCACGGGCCGCGGATTCAACGGCCATGAGCTTCACCCAGCAGGTGCTGGTCGTGGACAAGTCGGACGGGGCCCATACGTCGGGTGTATATACGCCGGGCCTGAGGATTACATACCGCCTGACTCCGGTGGTCGGGGTGACTTCGAACGACAGCCGGTATGCGGAGACCCTGGCTTCGTTCCCCAAGGGAACCCTTGAGGACGGGACCGGCGTCATTGAAAAATCCCAGGATTTCACCTCCGGGACCACAAACGCCAGCGGGGTGGTTTCCTACAGCGTGCCGATTGGCAATATCTTCGTCGACGACCAGGCCAAGTTCGTGGAGAACAGCAAGGTCTACCGCTACACCATCGCCATCGTCGGGGTCTACCTGCAGAAAAACGACGGGTCGTGGAGCACGGAGAACATCCTGAATTCTTCGGACAGCGGGATTGAGGTGCCGACCTCGATTCCCCTCATGGACGTAAACGTGGACACGGACGGGAAGATTTCCGGCATCGCCATGTGGGATTCTTCCGGCAGCACCAAGCTGGACGGCTTCACGGCTTCGTCCTCTTCGACTACGGCAAAGCTGGACAGTCCTTTTGTCATGACAGCCAGCGCGGCGGCGGATTCCTATGCCATCGAGGTTGCTGCCTACGACGTGACGGTTTCTTCCGACTACATCGGAAACAACTGGTCGTCGATCCATGGGGGCATTTCCTACAGAATCACGTTTGAAAACCTGCCCAAATATATCACGGATAAGGACCTGACGGCACTGATTTCCGACGGCAACTCCAGGTCCTGGAAAGATACGACAGCAAGCGGGGCAACGGGCAAGACCGTTTCCGGAACCCTGGACATGCAGGACGAGCTGGTCTTCCACGGAATTCCGGCCACGGATACTGAGGGAAACAAGGTGACCTATTCCGCTACCCTGGACTTCGCCGGACTGGAAAATGCCAAGGATGCGGCTGGAAAACCTAAGGATCTGCGGCCTACCTACGCACCCGGTATCTTCTACGGGGTGACGGCGGACCGGGTTTCCGGTGTGACCGGCATGAGCGATTTCTCGTCGTCGGCCTATGCGCCTTCCTATAAGTACGACGCCTACGATTCAAGCGTAAACACCAGAACGACGGAAGCAGCCAATGTCGGAGAAGGGCTTGCCAATGCGGCCCGCTTCCTGATCTTCGATCCCGATCAGCTGGTCGTCGTCGGAGTGGCCGAGCATACAAAACCGGCCATGCTGCTGATCCTGACAGCCTGCATGATACTGGCCCTGCTGGCGGTGAGCCGCAGGAAGGAAAAGGATATTTCGGATTTTACATGGAGGTAATAATTATGATGAAGAAATTTGTGAAAGGCCTGACAGCCGCGGCGGCAGCAGCAGTACTTGCCGTCGGTATGATTCCGGCAATCCCGGCCATGCCTGTGAAGGCAGCCGCCCTCAGCTCCTTTGACCAGGAGATTATCATCAACGATGTGACGGACGGGTCCCATACAAGTAATGTAATGACGCCTGACATCAAGGTTGAATACCTGCTGACCCCGGTCACGGATTCATCCGCCCTTCCGGCCAATGATTCCCGTTATGTCAAATCTCTGGCGGATTTCCCTCAGGGAAATGTACTGGGAGCTACCTCAGTTCTGGACAAGAAAGTGACGATTGCATCAGCCACGACCGATACGACCGGAAAAATCACTCAGGCGGTTGCCGCGTCGACGATTCTGACCAAGGCAGATGGAACAAATGCTCTTGAATACGGAGCCAGCAAGGTTTACCGTTATCGGATCATTATTTCCGGTATTTTTTTTGTAGGCGATGATACAACGAACCTTCTGAATTCCACCCAGACCGATTTTACCCTGCCTTCGGATACGACCCGACTGCTGGATGTATCCACGGATTCCAATAAAGCCATCACAGGCATTGCCTTCTGGGACGCAGCCGGGACCAACAAGCTGGATGGCTATGTGGGCGATGAAGGCGGCATCAAGTACAATGTCTCCGATATCGTCGTATCCTCCGACTACATCGGCAAGAACTGGGACAGTTTACATGGCGGTTTCTCCTATTCCATCAACCTGACGAACTTTCCTTCCTACTTTACAAAGGCCGGGATTCTGAAGTCCATGGACGATAAAGGTCGGTCTTGGGATGAAAGCAGCGATACAGGTGTAACTAATACTTATGGTAGAACGGATGTCACACAGAATACATGCACATTGAAGGGTACCTTCGATCAGAATTCCAGCCTGGTTCTTTTCGGTATGCCGGCCGGAGTCAAGTATTCTGCGACCATTGACTTTTCGCAGCTGAAGACGGCTGGAGCCGGCGGCTCGGATATCCGCTCCCAGTACGGACCTGCCATCTTTTACGGCCTCAATGCCGACCAGGTCACCGATGTGGAGGATATGACGGCCTTCTTCTCCAGCTCCTATGCCGACAAGTACAAGTACAAGGCGTACGAAACAGATAAGGATACCCGTACGACTGCGGATATCGATGACGGCGTCACATCCAACACGGCGGCAGCCGTTCAGACAGCCCGCTTCGTCATCTTCGATCCCAACCAGCTGATCGTCGTCGGTGTCCTCCGGCGGACAGCTCCCGCGGTTCTGATGGTAGCTGTAGCGGCCGCGATTCTGGCTGCCCTTGCTGCATCGAAGAAGAGAGCCTTAGCGGACACCCGCTATGATTTTCGTTAAACATTGATGAATTGCCCTGTGGGGCCGACCCCGCTGGGTCTCCCCGTCCGGTCGGTCAATATGGCCAGCTCGAATGGGGCTTTGCTTCCGCCGCTGTCACAGGCGGCGGAAGTGTTTTGCCTTGATGTCCCGCGGATGTCTGGAAGGGATGTCATTTGTTGGAATCCGCCGGCATTTGTCCTTTGCGAGGCTTGCCGGGGATGTCGTTTGCAGGAATTTACCGGCATTTGCCCATTGTGAGGCTTGCCGGGGATGTCGTTTGCAGGAATATACCGGCGTTTGCCCTTTGTGAGGCTTGCAAGGGATGTCGTTTGCAGGAATATACCGGCATTTGCCCATTGTGAGGCTTGCCGGGGATGTCGTTTGCAGGAATTTACCGGCATTTGTCCTTTGCGAGGCTTGCAGGGGATGTCGTTTGCAGGAATATACCGGCATTTGTCCTTTGTGAGGCTTGCCGGGGATGTCGTTTGCAGGAATTTACCGGCATTTGCCCTTTGTGAGGCTTGCCGGGGATGTCGTTTGCATTGAAACAAATTTTTTTATCCGGAAAGGAGGAAGACCATGGACACGATGCGCTTCTGGGCCGGCTTTTCGAAGGCCGGAAACAAGGCTATCCGCCTGTCACTTGAGATTGTCTGCGTCCTCTTCTTCCTTCTGGGCGGCTACACCCTCTGGCATACCTGGATGGTCTATAGCTCCGCCTTTGATAAGACCGGAATTGAGGACTACCACCCGACCCCCGGGCAGAAGGGAATGAACCTGAAAGAGCTGCAGGCCATCAATCCGGACATCATCGGCTGGCTCCAGATTGACGGGACCCACATCGACTATCCCCTCCTGCAGGGACGGGACAATCAGCAGTACCTGAATTCCGACATCTACGGGGACTATGCCCTCCACGGCTGCATCTATCTGGACGCTGCCGATGCCCCGGATCTTTCCGACGAATACAATATCATCTACGGCCACCACATGGACAATGGCGGCATGTTCGGCGATATCGCCAAATACAAGGACAGAGACTATTTTGACAAGCATCTGACCGGGACCATCTGGCTATCTGATGAGACATATCATCTCGATGTCGTCGCCCTGATGAAGGAAGACGCCTACGACGATACCTTCACCGGGCCGAAACGGACGATTTCAGACAAGGCAGCTTTCGCTTCAACTATGAAGACCCGGGCCCTCTATTCCCAAAACTTCACGCCCATGGCCGATGACCACTATGCGGCCATGATCACCTGCGACTCCGCTTTCACGAACGGCCGCAATGTCCTCGTCACCCGCATGACGCCCATGGGCGCAGAGAGCGGGGAGGAGCATTTCCTGGGAGATTAGTAGCCGGACGGGGGACAAGATTCAAACCCCACGGCTTCATACCCACGGCGGGAGGCCGGACGGGGGACAAAATTCAAAAACAGGGCCGCTGCGCACAGCGCAGCGGCCCTGTTTTTGTGTTTGCGAAGGATGTCGTTTGTTTGGAGCGGGAAAGAATTGCACTATACGGAGCTCCCAAGGGATGTCGTTTGTCTGGAGCGGGAAAGAATTGCACTATATAGCCTCTCGGAATCTCTCATCCACTATTCATGCGGGTTTCAGAACTTTCATTCTTCAAATCCCCCCATTTTTTAAAATTTTTCCAATTTAGCACTTGACAAATCCTCCAAAATTTGC
>JAZASQ010000079.1:0-8166 GCA_036343235.1 Lachnospiraceae bacterium | reverse complement strand
CATGAAAACAAAACCTCCAAATCTATGTTTTTAACTTGTCTATTATAGCGAGACAGCGGAAAATAGTAAACTTCTTTTTTGAAATCCGCCTTCGGGAGGCACAGATTCAGCCTTCCGCCGGCGCGGGATCCTTTAAGACCAATCTTTCCGAAATTTCTGTGACAATTCGCGTCGGAACAGCGGCGATGTCGGCCTTGGAGAGGCGGTTATTTGCGGCGGTGTCGAAAGTGAAGGAAGGAGGCACGGCCCCTTCCGCGCCTGCTGCCGGACGTCCCACGTTGAACTTGAGGTAGGGCTTTTCGGCTTCAATAAAGGCCGGGATCTGCCCCGGGTCAATCCTGCCGCTGGGCAGCAAGGAGAAGGTATAGACCGACCCCTTTTGTTTTATATTAGTAATGTATGCCGCGTGGGCTTCGGCCTTTAAAATGGCGATGTCGCAGAGATTTAAAACGGCCTTCGGCAGGTCCCCGTAGCGGTCGAGGAGCTCGTCCGTGACATCGGCCCGGTCCTCTTCCGTCCTGATTCCGGCGATGCGCTTATAGGCCTCCAGCTTCTGGGAGGCGTCCGGAATGTAGGTCTCGGGGATGTAGGCGTCAATCATGAGGTCGATTGCGGTCTCGAAATCGGGCGCCGTCTCCTCCCCCTTCCTGGCGGCGATAGCCTCGGAAAGGAGCTTGACGTAGAGGTCGTAGCCGACCGCCTCCATGTGGCCGCTCTGGGCCTCGCCCAGGAGATTTCCGGCCCCGCGGATCTCCAGGTCCCGCATGGCAATCTTGAAACCGGACCCCAGGTCCGTGAACTCCCGGATGGCGGCCAGGCGCTTCTCGGCCACCTCGGCAAGCATCCGGTCCTTCCGGTACATGAGGAAGGCATAGGCTGTGCGGTTCGACCGGCCGACGCGGCCCCGGAGCTGGTAGAGCTGGGACAGGCCCAGGCGGTCGGCATCGTGGATGATGATGGTGTTGACATTGCTGATGTCGAGGCCGATCTCGATGATGGTCGTGGCCACGAGGACGTCGATGCGGCGGTTTATGAAGTCGCTCATAATGGACTCGAGGTCCCCTTCCGACATCTTCCCGTGGGCAAAGGCCACGGAGGCGTCGGGCACCAGCTTCTGAATTTCCGCGGCGACATCGGCGATGTCTTTTACCTTATTATAGACATAATAAACCTGTCCGCCCCGGGCCAGCTCCCGGTCGATGGCCTCGCGCACGATCTCGGGGCTCCGCTCCATGACGAAAGTCTGGATGGGCATGCGGTCCACGGGGGCCTCCTCGAGAAGGCTCATGTCCCGGATGCCGGCGAGGCTCATGTGCAGGGTGCGCGGAATGGGGGTCGCAGAGAGGGAGAGGACGTCCACGTTCTTCTTCAGCTTCTTGATCTTCTCCTTGTGGGTGACCCCGAAACGCTGTTCCTCATCAATAATCAAAAGCCCCAGGTTCTTGAAAGTCACGTCTTTGGACAGGACCCGGTGGGTGGCGATGCAGACGTCAACCGTCCCGTTTTTCAGGCCATCTACGGTCTTCTTGTTTTCCGCAGCACTGCGGAAGCGGCTCATCATGGAGACGGAGACCGCGAAGGGGCTCATGCGCTCCGTGAAGGTGTTATAGTGCTGCTCGGCCAGAATTGTTGTGGGACATAAATACACAACCTGCTTGCCGTCGCAGACAGCCTTGAAGGCGGCCCGGAGGGCGACTTCGGTCTTCCCGTAGCCCACGTCCCCGCAGATCAGGCGGTCCATGATCTTCGGACTTTCCATGTCCCTTTTGACATCCTCGATGGCTGCGATCTGGCTGTCCGTCTCCTCGTAGGGGAAATTGTCCTCAAACTCCCTCTGCATCTGCCCGTCTTTGCTGTAGACGAAGCCACTCTCTGTCTGCCTTTCCGCATAGAGTTCCACCAGGTCGTCCGCGATTTCTCCGACGGCCTTTTTGACGCGGGACTTTGTTTCGGTCCACTCACGGGAGTTAAGGGAGTTCAGCTTGGGCTTCTTCCCCTCGGCCCCGGAGTACTTGCCGATCATGTCGAACTGGGTGGCCAGGATGTAGAGGTTGTCCCCCTTGGCGTAGGCGATCTTGATGTAGTCCTTCGTGATCCCGCCCACGTCAATCTTTTCAAGGCCTCTGTATATGCCGAGGCCGTAGTTTTCGTGCACGACGTAGTCGCCCACATGGAGGTCCCTGAGAGACCGGACCTTCTCTCCGCCTGAATAGCGCTTGATCTTCCGCGCCTTTTTTCGGACGGAGGAGCCGAATATGTCCGTCTCCGTGATGAAGGCCCAGCCGGAGGCGTCAACTATGGTTCCTGTGGTAAGGCCGCCGACGGTCACAATGATCTCGCCGGGGACGGTCTCCCGGTCTATGTCCTCGCTGTAGTAGCAGTTGACCCCATAGCTTTGGATGTCCTCAGCAAGCTTTTGGGCCCGGGTCCGCGAGGGAGAGACAACCGCCACGCGGAACTTATTCTTCCTGTATTTCGAGAGGTCCTTCGTGAAGAGGTCAAAGTCCCGCCGGTAGGAAACGACTTCCGTTGTGTGGATGTAGTAGCGGGCTGCGACGCGGATCTTCCCCTTCGTATAGTCCAGCATGGATAATGTAAGACCCGGGAGCACTCCCCAGCGAGCGTATGTACTCTCCTCGGAGAAAAGGAGCTCCGCCTGGCGCGGCGCGGCTTCGCCGGTCTCAATCCGCCGTTTCATGGACTCGGAGAATTCGTCCGTAATGCCTTTGACAGCGGTGGAAATCCTTGAGGGCTCGTCGAAGACGAGGAGGCTGCCCTCCTTGGGCAGCCAGTCTGTCAGGGACACGGCCTTTCTGCAGAAATAAGGAAGGTAGGTTTCAAACTCCTGGCCGAACCAGCCGGTCTCCACGGCCTCCTCAAAGTCCTCGAGGCGGGTCTTCACCCGGAAGGCGGCTTCCGTCTCCTTCGCCTCCCGCAGGGCGTCGTACTGTTTTTTGAGGTCGGCCTTCACGGCCTTGATGCCGGCGGCCTTCTCTTCCGCACTTACAATGAATTCGCCTGCAGGGCAGAGGGTGAAGGATTCAATCTTTTCTATGGACTTCTGGGACTCGGTGTCGAAAGTCCGCATGGAGTCAATCTCGTCTCCGAAGAATTCCATGCGGACCGGGTACTCGGCGGTCAGGGGGAAGACATCGATAATGCCGCCCCTTGAAGTAAACTCTCCGGGCCCGGCCACTTCCGTCACATTTTCATAGCCGTTCTTCACAAGAAGCTTGATCAGGGCGTCCGGCTCTATGGTGTCAAGGTCAGAGATCGTGATGAAGCCCTTTTCGAAGTTCTCTCTGGGCGGGAGCATGTTCATAAGGGCGGATGCGCTCGCAAAAATCGTGAGCCTATCCTTATGGAGAAAGGCGTCAATGGCCTTGATCCGCTCGCGGGTGAGCTCATTCGAGCGCAGGTCGGACTGGTAGAATAGGAGGTCCTTGCCCGGGAAGAAGACCGTGTTTTCATCAAACCAGGCATACTCGGCCGCCCGGTCCTTTGCGGTCCGGTCGTTCTCGCAGACCACGATTTTCCAGGGGATGTCGCCTGCGGCCCCGTAGAGGACGAGATTCTTCGCGCTGTCGGAGACGCCGCCCAGGGCGAGCGCTCCTTGCGAGCCCGTCCCCTTCTTCAGGGCATCCCGCAGCGTGTCAATTTCCGCCAGGCCCTGTATGGCCTGGGTGTAGATGTCGCTCATAATCGTTTCCTGTTACAAATGCCGCCCATGCCCCGGGCTGGCAGGGAATGTAAGGGTCTCTTTTCTTGCTTGCTTCTGCAAATACCGCCCATGCTTCGGGCTGGCAGGGAATGTAAGGGTCCCTTTTCTTGCCTTTTAATGCAAATACCGCCCATGCCCCGGGCTGGCAGGGAATGTAAGAGTCCCTTTTCTTGCTTTCTAATGCAAATACCGCCCATGCTTCGGGCTGGCAGGGAATGTAAGGGTCTCTTTTCTTGCTTGCTTCTGCAAATACCGCCCATGCTTCGGGCTGGCAGGGAATGTAAGGGTCCCTTTTCCTGCCTTTTAATGCAAATACCGCCCATTTGCCGGCCGGTGCTGGCACTAAAACGGGCTGCTGTTGCATGAAGCGCCCATCAGCCGTTGAAGCGGCACATGGCTGTCTCCGTGCCTTCCGTGATGATGGCCTCCACGGCCGGCAGGCACTTTTCGAAGGCCTCTTCCACTGCCCTCCGGTCATCCTTGCCCTCGCGGCCAAGGACAAAGGAAATCATGTCCTGATCCACCGGAAGATTTCCGACCCCGATGCGGAGACGGACGAAGTTCTCCGTCCCGCAGTTTTTTATGATGTCCTTGAGGCCATTGTGGCCGCCGGCCGAGCCCTTGTGGCGGATCCGTATTTTTCCGGCCGGCAGGGCGATGTCGTCGGAGATCACGATCAGGCCCTCTTCGGGATTCACTTTGTAGTAGGCGCACAGGGCCTGCAGGGACTCGCCTGAAAGATTCATGAAGGTCTGGGGCTTGACGAGCAAGGCCTTTTGCCCTGCAATCACCGTGCTTCCTGTCTTCGCCCGGCACTCGTCCTTCTTCACGTCGCACCCCAAAGCCTTTGCCATGGTATCTATGGCGTCAAAGCCTGTATTGTGGCGGGTGTGACGGTACTTAAGGCCCGGGTTCCCCAGGCCGGCTACGATATACATATCAAAAAATTCCTTTCGTTGTACGCCAAAGTGCCGCAGAGGAGGGACCCCTGCGGTTTATATTATTAATATACGACTAGGGACCTGCCATTCGGCAGGTCCCCTGAAAGTCACAATTTCCGTGCCAATGCTTTCGGCATAATAGCACGATTTTTCATTTACTGCAAGTAAGCCGCAGCGATTCGCTCGCGCAAAGGGGAGTCAGACCCCCGCGGCAGTTCGCTCGCGTGAAGGGAAGTCAGACCCCGTAGCGGTTCTTCCGCTCGAAGACGACCTTGATCTCGTTCTCCCCGATGTAGTTCTGGTCGGAAAGGAGGGTCTCATTGCTCTCGACGATGCAGTTCTCGACGTGAACATTGTCCCCGATGTAGGCCCCATTCATAATAATGGAATTCTTCACCGTGGAATTGTTCCCGATGAAGACCCGCTTGAAGATGACACTGTTCTCCACATAGGAGTTGATGATGCAGCCGGAGCCGATCAGGCTGTTCTTGACGGATGAGCCGACATTGAACTTGGCGGGCGGCAGATCCTGGGCCTTGGAGTAGATCTTTGCATCCTCGCGGAAGAAGAAGTTCTGGACCTCGGGCTTCAGGAAGTCCATATTCGTCCGATAATAGGACTCGACCGTCGCGATATTCGACCAGTAGTCGTCGAGCATGTAGCCGTAAATCTTCTTCATGCCCTTGTAACGGACCAGGATGTCCGTGACGAAATTGTAGCGGCCCTCGCGGTTGCACTGCTCCAGGAGCTCGACCAGTTTCCGCCGGCGGATGATGTAGGTGCCGGTGGAGACAATATTCGAATGGGCCATCATGGGCTTCTCTTCGAACTCGGTCACAAGGCCTTCATTGTCAATCTTCACGGTGCCGAAGCGGGAGATGTCGTCGTCCTGGGGAGCGCGGGCGCAGACAATTGTAATGTCGGCCTGCTTCTGGATATGGAAGTCGAGAACCGGCGCGAAGTCCATCTTGTAGACACAGTCGCCGCTGGAGATGACGACGTAGGGCTCATGGCGCTGCTTCAGGAAGTCGATGTTCTGCCACATGGCGTCGGCCGTGCCCCGGTACCACCAGGAGTTGTCCGCCGTGACGGTCGGGGTAAAGAGGAAGAGACCGCCCTGCTTGCGGCCAAAGTTCCACCACTTGGAAGAATTCAGGTGCTCATTCAGGGAGCGGGCGTTGTACTGGGAAAGGACGGCCACGGTCTGAATTCCGGAATTCGTCATGTTCGAAAGGGAGAAGTCAATGCTCCGGTAGCTGCAGGCAATGGGCATGGCGGAAATGGCCCGCTTTTCGGAGAGTTCCCGCATCCTCTGGGAGTTGCCGCCTGCAAGTATGATTCCGAGTGCCTTCATGCTACATCACCTGCCTTAATGATATATCCGCCGCCCTCAAGGCAATTGTTCGGATAATCGTTCATGTCCGTGACGCCCTTGATTGCGGTATTCTTGCCGATGGTTACATTTGCCGGAATGACACTGCCGTTTCCGATAGTGGCCAGACCGAAGCTGTAGATGGAGGCATTGAGCTTGGACTCCAGCTCGTCGCCGACGCCGACCTTCGTGTTCTCGCCGATCTCGCAGCGCTCCGCTATGATGGACTTTTCAATGTACGCGCCTTTGTGGATGACGGTGTTTTTCATTATTATCGAATCACGTATGCAGGCGCCCTCTTCCACAATGACGCCGGCCGACAGGACGGAATTCGTGACCTCGCCGTGAATCCGGCAGCCCGCGCCGATGATGGATTTGGAAATGGAAGACGTATCGGCCACATACAAGGGCTCGATCAGGCTCTGCTTCGTATAGATCTTCCAGAATTCCTCATAGAGATTGAACTCGGGGATGAGGTCTATGAGCTCCATATTCGCCTGCCAGTAGGAGCCGAGGGTTCCGACGTCCTTCCAGTAGCCGTTGAACTCGAAGGCGTAGATGCGTTCCCCCTTCTCATGGCAATATGGAATAATATGCTTTCCGAAGTCGCAGTTGCTCTGGTCTTTCAGGGCAATCAGGGCTTCCTTCAGGACCGGCCAGGAGAAAATATAGATGCCCATGGAGGCCATATTCGACCGCGGGTGCTCGGGCTTCTCCTCGAATTCAGTGATGCGCTTGTTCTCGTCCGTGATAACAATTCCGAAGCGGCTGGCCTCTTCCATGGGAACCGGGATGGCGGCAATCGTCACATCGGCATTGTTCTGCTTGTGGAAGTCCAGCATGGCCTCATAATCCATCTTGTAGATGTGGTCGCCGGAGAGGATCAATACGTAATCGGGGTCATAACCTTCTATATACTTGAGGTTCTGGTAAATGGCGTTCGCCGTGCCGGAATACCACTCACTGTTGTCGCTCCGCTCATAGGGCGGCAGGACGGAAACGCCTCCGTCATTGCGGTCCAGATCCCACGGAATACCGATACCGATATGCTGATTCAGCGCCAGGGGCTGGTACTGGGTCAGTACGCCCACGGTGTCGATTCCGGAGTTGATACAGTTGCTGAGCGGAAAGTCGATGATCCGGTATTTCCCGCCGAATGCCACAGCCGGCTTCGCGACGTCACTGGTGAGAACGCCGAGACGCGAGCCCTGCCCGCCCGCGAGGAGCATGGCAATCATTTCCTTGTGCATCATTCCAGTCACCTCTATTCATGCAGTTTCACACACCCGGGAAGCGGGACTCCCGAAGGGGCGCTCACGCTTTTTCCTGCGCCGCTTCCTCCGGCCTCTTCAGAAAAGGCCTCCGCGCTTCCCGCCCGATAACCCGCACTCAAAACGGGGTATTGGGAAATCTTGATGACAGTATAGCATAAGTTGTAGGAAAGGCACAACAAATTGCATAAATTTTTTGGAAGACATTTTACATTTTTTATACATAAAAACGAAAAAATCTTCAATAACCGGTTACGCGGGGGGCGGGATTTGGAAATATTAGAGGAAATGTTGCATTTGGTCCCTAGTGTCGGAGTCGGGGGAGCGGACGGCGGCACGCGGTGCGTGTAGTACGATTCGGGAGATGGAAATATGGGCGAGAGTGTTGCATTTGGTCCCTAGGGAAGAAGATTCTTGAACTGGCGGCTGGTGGGATTTGGAAATATAGGCAGAAGTTTTGCATTTGGCCCCTAGTGGCGGAGACGGGGGAGCGGGCGGCGGCACGCGGTGCGTGTGGTATGATTTGGGAGATGGAACTATGGGCGGAAATGTTGCATTTGGTCCCTAGGGAAGAAGATTCTTGAACCGGCGGGGGCAAGGAAATGGAAATATAGGCGGGAATGTTGCATTTGGCCCCTAGTGTCGGAGACGGGGAAGCGGGTGGCGGCACGCGGTGCGTGTGGTATGATTTGGGAGATGGAAATATAGGCAGAAGTTTTGCATTTGGTCCCTAGAGAAGAAGATTCTTGAACTGGCGGGGGCGGGGATTTGGAAATATGGGCGGGAATGTTGCATTTGGTCCCTAGGGAAGAAGATTCCTGAACTGGCGGGGGCAGGGATTTGGAAATATAGGCAGAAGTG
>JAZASQ010000078.1:0-8210 GCA_036343235.1 Lachnospiraceae bacterium | reverse complement strand
CTTACTTTCTCGCTCTTATCCTTTGATATCAAGAGCGAGAAAGTAAGGCGTAAAACATTTCCCTCATGGAAAGAGCCGGACAGATACTCAATCCACCCGGCTACAGTTCATGGCTGTACTCCAGCCGCTCTTGTCCGTCCTGTATATCAGCAGATCAGCCAAACAGGCCGGACAGTAGGGGAACCAACGTCGTGCCGATCAGGGCAACGCCGCCTCCTGCCATCAGCTGCTTCATTCCCTGCGACTTTGCTAATGTGCGATAAAGAAGTAATAGAAGTGTAAAAAATTTTGCCGTTCCTATCCGGCACTTAGGGCTGTGTCGGATAGGTCAGGCGTTAGGCTTCCGGCAAGTCTATCTTGCCGACAAAGCTGTAATAAATCTCAATGTCCTGCCTGCGGGTGCCGTTCTCGTCATAGCTGCACTCATGCACGACGATTTTCTCAATCATTTCCCGCAAGAGGGTGGGGGTCAATTCTTCAAAAGCAAGGTGCTTTCTCACAATCCCCATGAATTTCTCGGCGTTGACGGTGGCGGCCTGCGACTTGGAAAGTTCCTCCTGCAAAGCGGCAGCCCGGTCTTTCAGTTCCCGCTGCTCCTGCTCATAGTCCGCCGACAGCTCCATGAAACGCTCGTCGCTGATTTTGCCGCTTACATTGTCCTCATACAGCCGCTTGATAATGCGGTTCACTTCGGCAATGCGTGTCTGGGCCTGTTCAAGCTGCTTCGTGGCTGCGGCGGTCTTTCTCTTGCCGCCGATTTCGTTCTGCTGGATGAGCAGCTTTACAAAGCGGCTCTCATGCCTGGCGGCGTATTCCGTCACTTGCCGGAGATTGGAAAGCACGCCCGCCGTCAAAAGGTCGGTGCGGATAAAGTGTGCCGTACAGTCACGGGTACGCTTCTTGTAGCTGCCGCAGATATAACAGTCCTGCTTGCGGTTCTTGTTCTGATACCGCTGCTGATACAGCACATGGCCGCAGTCGGCGCAGAACAGCATACCAGAGAACAGCCCCACTTCATCATAGCGGTTCGGGCGTTTTCGCTGCTTGCGTAACTCCTGCACACGCTCCCATGTTTCCGTGTCGATAATCGGCTCATGGTGATTTGGGAAGATAGCCTGCTTCTCGATGGGGTTCTCAACGCTGTGCTTGACCTTGTAAGAGGGCTTCTCCGTCTTGAAGTTTACCAGACAGCCAGTGTACTCCCGGTTTTCCAGCAGATGGACGACGGTGTTTGTCGCCCACTTGCACTCATAGCCGGGGTGGTAGCGTCGGGTGCTGCCCGTCCTGCGGTATTCCAGCGTCCCCGGCGTGGGGATTTGCTGCTCCGTCAGCATACGGGCAATCTTGGTCGGGCCATTTCCCGCAAGGCAAAGCTGGTAAATCTGCCGGACAACCGGGGCGGCTTCCTCGTCAACGATATAGTTCTCGTCCTTGTCCATGAGATAGCCATAGACTGGCTTGCTGGTTACAGGCTTGCCGCTCATGCCTTTTGCTTTCTTTACTGCCTTGATTTTCTTGCTCGTATCTCTCACCAGCCATTCGTTAAATAAGTTCCGCAGAGGGGTAAAATCATTGTCCATGCCGCCGTTTGCGCTGTCCACGTTGTCATTGACAGCGATAAAACGCACGCCCTTTTGAGGGAACAGCATTTCCGTGTAAAATCCCACCTGCAAGTAATTACGCCCCAGCCTGCTCATGTCCTTGACTATGACGGTGCCGACTTTCCCGGCTTCAATGTCTGCAAGCATGGCTTGAAATCCGGGCCGCTGGAAGTTCGCACCTGAGTAGCCGTCGTCGGTGTACCAGCGCAGATTGGTAAAGCCGTTCTGCTTGGCGTAGGCTTCCAAAATCCGTTTCTGGTTGGAAATGGAATTGCTCTCGCCTTGCAATTCGTCCTCATGGGACAATCTCGGATAAAGGGCGGTAATGAGGTTTTGGGTGGCTTGTCTTAACATAAAATCCTCCGTTTCCGACAGCCAGCCCCACTATTCCGTGGTTTCATTGTACCACGGAACAGGGGCGGCTGTACAGCGGTAAAAGTGATAAATCTGCTTCTTTACAGCTTGTCAAATCGCCTTTTTTTGTGTAGCAGCGGCTTCCGCTTCCAGTACCCTCGCCATCTTGTCGGCGGCGGTGCTGGTGGTGTCTTTCTTGAAAAAGCCGGACACGACAAGAACGGTATTCCCCATGCGGATTTCCGTCACGCAGTCGGGGCGGCGGGTGGTACGGTGGTCGTGCTGCTTGATATTCTCCATAGGCAATACTCCTTTCATTCAGCCAGCAGTTTCTTCATGGTTTCCATTTTCCGCTTTGCGGTTTCCTGCCGGAAGTTGACGCCAGTAAAGCGTATCGGGACGCACATGGACAGCAGTCGGTCATAAATCCGGGAATGGGCCGTGTCTGTCGGCTTTTTCAACTCGTCCAGCGGGCGGTTGGTGGTGGCGATCAGCGGCTTGTTGCTGCGGTATCGGGTATCAATCACATGGAATACCTGTTCCAGTCCATAGTCGGTGCCACGCTCCATGCCGAAGTCGTCAATGATAAGCAGCGGATAGCGGCAAAGGCGGGAAATATACTCATTCCGGCCTGTAAAGCCGGGAGAGAGGTCGCCCAGGATAACGGCGAAGTTCGTCATATATACGGGGACTTCTTTCTCCATGAGGGCGTTTGCGATACAGCCCGCAAGGTAGCTTTTCCCGTTGCCGACGTTCCCCCAGAACAGGCAGCCGATGTTTTCGGCCTGCATTTCTTCCCAATGCTCCGCATACCGCCGGGCAATCCCGGTCTGCGGGTTTCTGCCGTTGTCGTTCTCGAATGTCCATTGCTGCATGGCTGAGTCGGCAAAAGCCCTCTGTTTCAGATTTTCCACGGCTTCCACATGGCGGCGGTGTTCCTCGGCGGCCTGCCGCTGCTCACGGGCGGCTCTCTGGCAGTCGCACTCTGCCGGGTGGCGGTCACGGCCAAACAGCTCCTTACCCTCCGGGAAGTAGGCTTCTTTCGGCGTATGGCACTTTCCGCAGTAAAGCAGTCCGTCCTCGCCGATATAGTCCTCCATCTCCGGGGCGGCGGTTGTCATGTTCTCCAAAATATCTTTGATTTCACTTGTCATAAGCTTTCTCCCTCCATACAGGTATAGTCGGGGATGCCCTGTTTTACGGCTCCCTTTTTGTCATTGGCCGCCCATCTGTGCAAGGCGGCGGCATAATTCTGGTAGGCTTTCCCGCTGGCGGCAAGGTAATGGCTCATTTCCTCAATCAGCCGTTCCAGCCTGTCCGGGTATTCTGCCTGTAACTCGTCATATTCGTCCTTTGACAGAAAAATATTCTCATATCGGCCATAAGCTGTGGGCGGCTCCCCACTCGCTCTCATTGTTTGGTTCTCTATTAAGTTGTTTATATTAGTTTTGTTAGGGGTCGGTTTTCCGACCATCATAGGGTCGGTTTTCCGACCGTCATAAGGTCGCTTTTCCGACTGTATGAGGGTCGCTTTTCCGGCCATCAGTTGGTCGGAAAACCGTACCACTGGGACAGGCGGCACTTTCACATAAAGCCGATTGGGTGCGGAGAAGCCCCGCCGTTCCCGTTCTAAAAGCCCGGCTGCGTCCAGTTCTTTCAAGGCTCCCTTGATGGCGGTACAACCCTTGTCCAGCATTTCCGCTATCTCCGCAACGGGGTAGACAATGAATATCCTGCCCTCGCCGTCCTGCCAGCCGTTCTTCTGTGACAGGGTGGAGCGGTCTAATAAAAGCGCATACAGCAGCTTGGCGGTCTGTGAAATCTCCATTTTCAGCAGGAAACGGGGGTATGGAAGATAGGCGGGCAGCGTGGTGTCTGCCCTGATATAATCAGCGATAGTATCACCTCCCTCTGTGTTGTGTCGTTTTTGGGCTTTGTCACGCATTAGGACGGCATTTCCGGGGGGAAAGGATAAATGTATCGCATACCCTTTGACACCCACGAAAAAAGCCTTGATTTATGCGGGTTTGAAAGGCTCTAAAGCGTGACATTTCTGCCTTTGTTTCCGCTTTCTCTCGGCGGCTTTGCGTTTCTTCATGCACCCGGCGCAGCCGGGGCAGTATTTCCCCCGGTTGGATTTGGGGACAAAGGCCGCCCCGCAGACCGCGCAGCGTTTCCGGCTCCCCCGGTACAAGAGGGCTGCGGCCAGCTCCCCGTCAAGGGGCAGGACAGCCACACGGAACCAGCGGCACATGAGGGAATAGGAAATGCTCTGGACGCACACGCAAGGCTCCCCGTCGTCTAACAGCAGGCAGTTCCCCTCGTCGTAGTTACAGCACTCATGCACAAGGCGGCGGGCTGCCTGGTGCTGGCGGTAGTCCATGCGGGACGGCTTATCGTTCATGGCTCTGCTCCTTTCTGCGGTGCGGCTCTTCCCGGCGCAAAATCTGGTCGATGTTCCGCTTGACGGTCTGCAACTCCCTGAACCGCTGCTTCTGTTCGTGATAGGTGTTGTACAGGCCGTCTTTCTCGGAGATAAGCTGCTCGATCTCGGCCTGCAACGCTTTTCGGCCGGGCAGCTTGGTAAGCCCCTGTGCCTTGAAATACCGGGCGGCGGCTTCGGCTATGATAAAATCGCTCTCGTTTGCCTGGCGGTATGCGGCGCGGGCTTTCTCGGATTTCTGCGCTTTCAGCCCCTCGCGGATGGGCTTGGTCTTGGCATAGGCAAGTACCTGTTGCCGCAACTCCCTTTTCCCTTGCAGCTTCGTTTCCAGTGCTTTCAGTTCGCCGCTGGTCTGGCGCATTTCCTGATAGGCGGTAGCAACGGCGGCTTCAAGCTGTTCCGGGGAAGAAAAGCCGTACTGTTGGTAGATGGTCAGGGTCTTGGCGGCCTGTTTCAGATTGTGTATCTTCGCCCATCGTTCATAGCCTTTGCCCTTGCCCTCGGCCATCTTCTGCTCAATGTCCACAAGCCGCTGCACACTGTCCTGTCTGGGGTCGATTTTCCCTGTCTTTTCGCCCTGTAAGCGGCCTTTCCCGGCGTGTAGGTATTCGGGTATGGCTGCGGTCTGTTCGGCGGCTCTGGCGGCTTGGTGCTGCGGGGTGTAGCGAACCGTTACGCCCCTCTGGGCGTTCTGCTCCAAAACGGCAAGGACGGCGGTGCGGTCAAAGTCGCCGCCCAGCTTCCGGGCGGTGATAGGCTTCGTCCTGTCTGGCGTGAGGTAGGACAGCCGCCCCCGGCTCTCCTTGACGGTCACACCCTCCCGCAACAGCAGAGAGGAAAACTCGTCAAAGCTGGCAGCGGTGGCAAGGGCTTTCCGTAGGGTCTGCCGCAGCTTCTCCTTGTTCGTTTCAAACTTGGTCTGCCGGGGCGTGATACCGCCTGCAATCATGGGGGCGTTCTGCTTGTCCAGTGCGGCCTGTCCCTTTTTCTGCGCCCAATATTCCCGGTCTGTGACACGGTTCTTGCTGCCGTTCAAGAGGTCGATTTGGTAAAGTCCTTCCCGGTGGCACATCTCCATGACCTCGGACTTGAAGTAGCGTAGGGCTGCGTCGGTGCAGCGGTGCTTGCACCCGGCTTTCGTGTCCGCTGGCCTGTCCATGTAGGGCAGGAACGGCACTTCCTCTATCCGCAGGCTGTTAATGACGATATGCACATGGATGTTGCCGCTGTGGTTATGCCCGTCCGGGTGGGTGCAGACAAGGGCCTGATGGCCGGGGAAATGCTCTTTACAGAATTGCTCCCCCAACGCCTGCGCCCGGTCTACGGTCAGGCCGTTGTCCGGCCCGTCCCGTGGGTCAAAGCTGATGATATAGTGGTGGCTTTTCACATCCTCCCGCCGCTGATTTTTCTCATAGCGGAGATTGGAGCGCATACACGCAACGGCAAAATCCTCGCCGCCGCAGTTCAGCGTGGACAAGCGATAATCCTCACGGGGGATAAGCCTGCCGTTTTCATCAAGGACGGGCTTCATAGTAAATTCGTCATGCTCAAAGAGCAGGTATTGTTCGGCGGCTCCGTAGTCGGCGTTCTTAGAGCCTAAATGCTTGAGTGTTGCCAACGGCGTCACCTACTTTCTTTAGGACTTCATACTTGAGGGCGGCAAGGTCGGCGGCCGCTTCCCGCAATTCCTTTGCCATAGCCGGGTAGGGGCTATGCCACTCGTTGAGGGTGCGGGCAATCTGGTTGAGATTGCCGCCAATCCTGCCGTACTCGGCTGTGAGCTTCCCGACAGCGGAGAGCAGCTCGTCATTGACTGACGACACATGGAGTACGGGGCGTATGGTAGTGCGCCGGATGGCCTGCCGGAGAAATTCGGACTGACTGATACCATAGGGCGCAAGCCGTTCTGTGAAGTCGGCGTATTCTTCATCGGTCAGCCGGGTTTTCACAACATGGCTGCGGTGGGGGGTGTTGTATCGCTTCGGCATGGGCTGTAAACCTCCTTTCACTTATCACAAAAAATGGGCTGGTCTGTTAGCTATTTTCGGGGCATTTCCTGTCTGCCGGACAGAAATATTTTTGCGGCGTAAGCCGCATAGCAGGGTTTGGGGAAGGCACTCCCCAACAAGTTTCCCGCGAGGGGCAAAACCGCAGAATTGCGGATTTTGGCACCGTGGTAGAAACTTGCTCTAAGTAAGCCGTAGATTTCCCCTTGCACTTACTACTCGTATAGCTGCCGCCTGTTTTGGCCGGATTTCTGCAAAAATCTTACGGCGTGGGGCGATTTTTACCCGCAGTTCTTTCTTTCCGCTAAAGATACATTTCAAAGGCCGCCAGCTACCCGCTTGCCGGGAATTTTCTCAAATTTTCCTTTGCCTTAGAAATACAGAAAATGCAGATTTGGCTACCGCCGCAGAAAATTTTTTGTTTCCGGCTTCACCTACCTACTACGGATGACTTTGCGATTTTGCCAAACGGATAAAGAAAAAAGCAGCAAATCTTTTTCAGACTTACTGCTTTCGCTGGCCGCCGATGGGCGGTGGATATTCAGTTTTGAAAGTTCAGGTCAGGTTGGCCCGATGATGGATAGCACAATAAATTCCTGTTTTCCCTTTAAGGCATTGTGCATTTTTTCTATTTCTCTTGATGATTATTTTTTTCATAATCAATCAATGTACCTATAACAATTCCAATCAACATTCCGATACCTGCACAAATAGAAATAGCAAAAAGATTTTGCAAAAACGCCCATGCCAACACACCTATGCAACCACCGACAATAAATCCTGTTAATAAGCCAATAGTTAAGTATTTATTACTTTTCATATTGCTATATCTCCCCTAAAAGTATATTTGTCGTTGGTTCTATTATACTATGACCTGCTTCCTTTAGGAATAGATGAATTGTAAACTGGCTGGAGTGAAACCGCTAATGACAGCCAGTGTTTGTTCTTTGTTTATCGGTCAAAGCGAAATTTGAACAGGGCGGCAATGAGCTGTTGCTTTATATGTTCCTCAACTTCGGCGTTGACTTTCCCGTGTACTTTGGAACAGTAGCGGATATATCCGGCATAGTGGGAAAGAATGGTGTCGATTGCGTCCGGGTCGCCCTCATGGGCTTTGACGATTGTTTCATAGGGGAGAAGTTTACTCATAGTCATTTCCCTCCATGAGCCGCCTTAACCGCTGCAAGGCAAGCCGGATATGCCGCCCCGCTGTGCTGCGTGTCCGGCCAATATGTACGCCGATCACTCGCTGCGGCTGGCGCAGGAAATAGTAACGAAAAATTTCTTCCTGCGTCTGCTCCGGCAAAAGGGCAAGGGCGGCGGCAAGCTCCGCATGATACAGAACGGCGGTCTGGCCGCAGGCGGTAAAAAGATATTCTTCAAGCTACTCCGGCTCGGCAAGCTGGACAAACTTTTCACTCATCAGATAATCAAGGGAAACTTCCCGTTCCCACCTCCGGCGCAGCTTCAAGATTTTATCTATGGCTGCGTGACGAATGACTACCTTGCAAAAGGCATTGAATGTGTACTGGATATGCACCTTGTAGGCTTCATCTTCGGTCATGGAAATTCCCCCTCTCTGAATAATAGTGCGGGGCGGCAGTACTCCTTGCTGTCGCCCCTTGATTGCCTACCAGCAAAGACGGGCGGGGCTGTCAACGACGGCGCGAAGCGGCGTTCATTTTATCGTTGACTGGCTCGGCTGGGTTTGCTATTTACCCGACAAACTTGAATTTATTTTAAGCTATCACGTTTTACCTTCTTAAGCCTTACTATCATTACCATAGGAATTTCTTTGTTGGTTTT
>JAZASQ010000077.1:0-8321 GCA_036343235.1 Lachnospiraceae bacterium | reverse complement strand
GACAAGCACTTCACGGACGCGGCCCAGATCGCGGCCACCGGCATGCCCTACACCGTCGACGTCGGCGGCTTCGGGGAAGGCTACTTCGTCTATGTGGCCGCCTTCGGCATCTTCACGAAGGTCTCCTACGCAACGCCCCAGGACAAGAAGAATACGTTCGGCCACGGGGCCTACCTCTTCGAGGCGGCGAAGGAACTTAAGGACATTCCCTCCTACATGATGCAGGTCGAGTACGACGGGAATGTGGTTTACGACGACTTCATATACGGCATGATCACGAACTCTAAGTCCGTGGGCGGCATGACCGGCATCATTCCGGGGGATATCAACTTAAACGACGGGGTTTTCGAGGTAAACCTCGTGAAGAACCCGAAGAACCCCATCGAGCTTTCCGAAATTGTGGCCTACCTGACCGGGACCCGCAAGGAGTCGACCCTTGTCTATTCTTTCCAGACCAGCGACATGACCCTGTCCTGCGCGGACGAGGTTCCCTGGACCGTGGACGGGGAGTACGGGGGCGCCTATTCGAAGATCCGCATCCGAAACCTCCACAATGCCGTTACCATCATGGTGGAGAAGGACCCGGAGAATTCGTGAGAATAATATACATCCACCTGTCCGTACGGATTTTTCTCCTTTGTTACTGTTCACGGGGCATAGCCCCGCAAACAGTAACAACCAGACCAACAGGCGGCCCGCAGCGGCGCATGGAAAGTTCGCAACAAGTGCGAAGCGACGCTTCGCTGCTGCAAAAACTTTCTCGGGACTGCTTTGCAGCCCTCGCGGTACCCGTGAACTGTAGCTCTCCTTCACAGGAACATGGCCGCCCTGCAGAAATTTTCTTGAGATTGCAGGGGAGAAGACGTATACTATCTACGTTGAGCTTAAAACCTCACAGAGGGTTTACATTAGTATCATGAAATGATTTCAGGAGGTAAAGTACAATGCTCGTTAACGCAAAGGAAATGCTGGACAAGGCCAAGGCCGGAAACTACGCCGTAGGCCAGTTCAACATCAACAATCTCGAGTGGACGAAGGCCGTTCTGCTCACGGCAGAAGAGGAGAAGGCTCCTGTCATCCTCGGTGTATCCGAGGGTGCCGGCAAGTACATGACCGGCTTTGACACGGTTGCTGCCATGGTCAAGGCCATGGACAAGTCTCTCGGCATCACGGTTCCTGTAGCCCTTCATCTCGACCACGGCACCTATGACGGAGCGAAGAAGTGCGTTGAGGCTGGCTTTACTTCTATCATGTTCGACGGTTCCTCCCTTCCCATCGAGGAGAATGTCGAGAAGACGAAGGAACTTGTAGCCCTGGCTCATCAGCACGGCATGTCCATCGAGGCTGAGGTAGGCGCCATCGGCGGCGAGGAAGACGGCGTTGTCGGCATGGGCGAGTGCGCAGACCCCGCAGAGTGCAAGCGGGTCGCAGACCTCGGCATCGACTTCCTGGCAGCCGGCATCGGCAATATCCACGGCGTTTATCCCGAGAACTGGAAGGGCCTGCAGTTCGACGTTCTGGCTGAGATCCAGAAGCTGACCGGCACCATGCCCCTCGTTCTTCACGGCGGCACCGGCATCCCCGATGACCAGATCAAGAAGGCTATCTCCCTCGGCGTTTCGAAGATCAATGTAAACACGGAGTGCCAGCTCGTATTCGCTGCCGCCACCCGTGAATATATCGAGGCAGGCAAGGACAAGCAGGGCAAGGGCTTTGATCCCCGGAAGCTCCTCCTTCCCGGCACGGAGGCCATCAAGGCCAAGGTCAGGGAAAAGATCGAGCTCTTCGGTTCCAATGGAAAGGCTTGAAATTTTCGAGGAAAAACTTTATATTCTTTCTGAACACAATGGGGTGCGATTTACAAGGTAAGTCGCACCCTTTTTGTATAGCAGTCCGACGCCATTTGAAAGGGCTGCGGCAGGCAGAGCCCATTTTTCCGCCTGTTGAAACCATATGTAAAGGAGAGTGAAGAAATTGGAAGAGACGAAAAGCGTTGACAAGATCTTCGGTGAGAACGTCTTCAATGATGCGACCATGCAGCAGAGACTTCCCCGGAAGACCTATCAGAAGCTGAAAGAGATCATTCGCGAAGGCAAAGACCTCGATCTCGAAACAGCGAACGTCGTGGCCCACGAGATGAAGGAATGGGCCATTGAAAAGGGCGCTACCCACTACACCCACTGGTTCCAGCCCCTGACAGGCGTCACGGCCGAAAAGCATGACTCCTTCATCACGGCCCCCCAGGAAGACGGCAAGGTCCTGATGAGCTTCTCCGGTAAGGAACTCATCAAGGGCGAGCCCGATGCATCGAGCTTCCCTTCGGGCGGCCTGCGCGCCACATTCGAGGCCCGCGGCTACACGGCCTGGGACCCGACTTCCCCGGCTTTCATCAAGGAGAATGCGACAGGCCCCATCCTCTGCATTCCCACGGCTTTCTGTTCCTACACGGGTGAGGCCCTCGACCAGAAGACCCCTCTGCTTCGTTCCATGGAAGCCGTAAACAAGCAGGCGCTGAGAATCCTCCGCCTCTTCGGGAACACGACTTCCCAGCGGGTTACGTCCAGCGTCGGCTGCGAGCAGGAGTACTTCCTGATTGACCGGGAGAAGTTCTTACAGCGGAAGGACCTGATCTACGCCGGCCGCACCGTCATCGGGGCCATGCCTCCCAAGGGCCAGGAGATGGACGACCACTACTTCGGTTCCATCCGCGAGCGCATCGGGGCCTTTATGAAGGACGTCAACGAAACGCTCTGGAAGCTCGGCGTACCCGCCAAGACCCAGCACAACGAGGTGGCTCCCGCCCAGCACGAGCTGGCGCCTATCTATGAGACGTCCAGCGTTGCCATGGACCACAACCAGCTCATGATGGAGACCCTGAAGAAGGTGGCTTACCGCCACGGCCTGCAGTGCCTGCTTCACGAGAAGCCCTTCGACGGAGTCAACGGCTCCGGCAAGCACAATAACTGGTCCCTGACCACGGACGACGGCATAAACCTCCTCGATCCCGGCAAGACCCCTCACGAGAACATGCAGTTCCTTCTGGTTCTGTCCTGCATCCTGAAGGCCGTTGATGATCACGCAGCCCTCCTGCGCCAGTCCGCAGCGGATGTCGGAAACGATCACCGGCTGGGCGCTTCCGAAGCGCCTCCCGCCATCATCTCCATCTACCTCGGCGACCAGCTGGCCGATGTCGTGGATCAGATCATCGCCACGGGTTCAGCCAGCCACAGCCTGGAGGGCAGTAAGCTCGTAACCGGCGTTTCCACCCTTCCCGATTTCATGAAGGATGCGACGGACCGGAACCGGACGAGTCCCTTCGCCTTCACCGGCAACAAGTTCGAGTTCCGTATGGTCGGCTCGGAAGCCTCCATCGGCAACCCCAATATCGTTCTGAACACGATCGTTGCCGAGGCCTTCTCCGATGCTGCCGACGAGCTTGAAAAAGCGGGTGACTTTGATTCGGCTGTTCATGACCTCATCAAGAAGCAGATCATTGACCATCAGCGCATCGTCTTCAACGGCAACGGCTACTCCGATGAGTGGGTGGCAGAGGCTGAGAAGCGCGGCCTGCCCAATATCAAGACTATGGTGGATGCAATCCCTGCTCTTACGAGCGATGATTCCGTCGCCATGTTCGAGAAGTTCGGCGTCTTCACGAGGACAGAGCTTGAGTCCCGGTCCGAGATCGAGTACGAGACCTATGCGAAGAAGATCAATATCGAAGCGAAGACCATGATCGACATTATCTCTAAGCAGGTCATCCCCGCGGTCATCAAGTACACGACTGTCCTTGCGGACTCCATTACGTCCGTCACCGCAGCCGTTCCTTCCGCTGACGTATCGACCCAGCGGGAGAAGCTTACCGAGGTTTCGAAGCTTCTGACCGAGGCAAACAAGGCCCTGGAGGCTCTTGTGAAAGAGCAGCAGGCGGCCGAGGCTGTCGAAGAGATGGAGAAGCGGGCCCACCAGACCTGCGACAAGGTCGTTCCCGCCATGGCCGCTGTCCGTAAGCCTGTCGATGAACTCGAAATGCTTGTCGACAAGGAATACTGGCCGATGCCTTCTTACGGCGACCTCCTTTTCGAAGTCTGAAAAGAATAGTTAAACTTGCAGCCCCCCGGCCCGCTTCGCGGGCCGGGGGGCTGCTTTTTGTCGCTTGCTTTGTTTGCCTGTTAAATCGATACAATCAAATACAATTTCAGACCCTACGAGTCGCTGTTTATGTGCCTGCCAGGAAACTGAAAAATCGGGTTTGACAGGCAAATCGATACAATCCTGTACAATTTCGTTCCCTACCCGTGCGGCTTTTGCGGCACCTATGATTTTTGCGTTTGCCTGTCAAACCAATAGAAAATCCGCTATAATAGGTTTGTTTCCGGTTCTGAGAGGAGTGCCGCTTCGGCGGTATTGCCGGTGTCCAGGTGCATACATAGAATGACTTTCCTGTGGAACACACGGCAGCCGGAGACATTTTTCAAGACTTTTAAGGCTGTTTCTCTTCTTCCTGTAATAGCTTCGAATGGCGAAATGACAGGGAAAAGCCTTTGCATCCGGCATATGGATCTGGAGGAATTTATGACGTTGTCAAAAGAAGCTGCTTCCCGTCTGCAGGAATGGAAAGAAAAACTTCCGGGGGGAAGCCCGCTGGCAAAAGAACTTGCGGAGATGGAAGGCGACGAGGACCTTCTCACCGAGCGCTTCGGAGCGGAACTTTCCTTCGGGACGGCGGGGCTTCGCGGCAGGCTCGGCCCCGGCACGAATGCCATGAATGTCGTGACAGTGGCCCGGGCGACGGAAGGGTTGTCGAGATATATAGAGAAATATTTTTCGGAAATTTCAGCAAAGAGCGGTGCGGCCGGATCTGACAGGGAAGCGGCAGAGGCAGGTACTGCGTCGATCCAGACAGGAGTAGCAGCAGCTGGGCCGCTGCCTGAAAAAGCAGTCGTCATCGCCTTCGATCCCCGCCATATGAGCCGGGAATTTGCGGAACTTGCAGCGGCAATATTTGCCAGTCACGGCATCCGGGTCTACACCTTCGACGGCATCCGGCCGACGCCGGAGCTGGCCTATCTCATTCGGGCTAAACACACGGTTTCCGGCCTCAATCTCACGGCCTCCCACAATCCCAAGGATTACAACGGCTACAAGGTCTACTGGGCAGACGGCTGCCAGATTTCAGGAGAGGTGTCGAAGGGGATTGCGGCGGAGATTGATGCGCTTCCCTACTTTCCGGAAGAAGCAGTGTCTTCTTTTGAGGAAGCACAGAAGACCGGTCTCATTACCATGTGCGGCGAGGTCGAAGACCGAGCCTATCTCGAAACGATTGAGGCCCTGGCTGTCCACACGAATGCAGCAGATCTCGACCTTTCCATTCCCATCGTCTACACACCATTGAACGGGGCCGGCTCCGTTCCCTTCATGAGAGTAATGAAAGACCGGGGGTTTTCCAATGTCCACATCGTGGAAGCCCAGCGGGACCCGGATCCGGATTTTACGACGGTCGGCTACCCGAATCCTGAGGATCCGAAGGCCTTCGCCCTCGCCGAGAGGCTCGGGCTTGAAACAGGCGCGGAAGTACTTCTGGCGACGGACCCGGATTCCGACCGCTTCGCAATTGAAATACGGAATCATGCGCGAGACACACGCAGTGCGGATACAAATGGAAAAACACGCAATGCATGCACAGAACGAAAGGCGGAAGGAAAGGGCGGAGCCGCCGAAGGCGCTGCGACGCCCGTCACGCCGGCCTACATCCCCTTGAACGGGAACCAGACCGGGTATCTTCTCCTTTCCTACATTCTCGAAGGGAAAAAGGAGACAGGAACCATGCCGGCGGGAGCCGCAGCCGTCCGCTCCATCGTTACATCTCCTCTTGGCGACCGCATCGCTGCAGCAAACGGCGTCGCCATGTTCGAGGCGCTGACAGGATTCAAGAATATCTGCGGGACGATTCCGACCATGGAAAAGTACGGCCTTTCCTACGTCTTCGGTTGGGAAGAGTCCGTCGGCTATGCATCCTGCCCGTCCATCCGCGACAAGGACGGGATTTCCGCAGGGATGCTGGTGGCCGAGGCGGCTGCGTTCTACCGGAAGCAGGGGAAAACCCTTGCCGAGGCCCTTTCGGATATTTATGTAAAGTATGGATTCTTCGCAGAGGACGAGCCCTATATTATTCATGAAGGACTCTCCGGCAAGGCAAAGATTGAGGGGCAGATGGCGGACCTCAGGGAGCATCCTTTCACAAAAGTCGCCGGGCAGGATGTAAAAGAGGTCATCGACTTTGCAGATGGATACACGCAGCGCGTGTCAATTCCCAAGGAGTCTTTTGATTTGAATACAGGCGGCAGAGACGTGCAGATGCAGGATACGGCTGATTCACGGACAGGCGGAAAAACGGGTGAGTCTGAGCATAACGTGGAGAATGTCATTCCTTCCTCAAATGTCCTGAAATACGTTCTCTCCGGCGGCACCGTCTTCTTCGTGCGTCCGTCCGGGACGGAGCCGAAGATCAAGTTCTACTTCTATTCAGAGGGGACAAGCCTCGCCGATGCAAAAGCAAAGAATGCTGCCGTGAAAGAGGAAGTACTGAAGCGCTTCCGGTAATAGGAATGGCCTTGTCAGCAGGGGGACGGTTCTTATGCGCGCACCTTCAGGGAATGTGCACGGGAACCCGTCCCCTTGTTTGCATTTTTCGGACGAAATCACACGAACTCTCCCCCTGCGCTCATTCTTAATCAATTCTTAAACGTTCCCTCTCTTTTTTCTTAAACTTCCCTCCGCTATAATCATATTCGTAAACGGAGGTAATGGCATGCCGAAAATACTGATTGTGGACGACGACGCGGATATCCGGAACGCCCTCGGAATCTATCTGAAGGCGGAGAATTACGACATTGTGTCCGCAGCTGACGGACAGGAGGCTCTTAAGGTTCTGAAGGAAGGCGGAATCGACCTCGTCCTCCTCGACATCATGATGCCGGGGATGGACGGAATTACGGCCCTGTCGAAGCTCAGAGAGTTTTCAAACGTTCCGGTGATATTGGTGACAGCGAAAAGCGAAGACACGGACAAAGTCTTAGGCCTCAACGTCGGCGCGGACGACTACATCACGAAGCCATTTAGTCCCACGGAGGTCATCGCCCGCGTGCGGTCCCAGCTTCGGCGTTACAAGGTCCTGGGCGGCAGTCCCTCTTCCGAGAATAATTTTTTCTCCGTCGGCGGTATCACCCTTGATGATAATGCAAAGCGCGTCACCGTGGACGGGGAGGAGGTCTCCCTGACTCCGGCCGAGTATGCGATTCTGGCGCTTTTGATGCAGCACCCCGGCAAGGTTTATTCGACTTCAGAAATCTACGAAGCCATATGGCACGAGGGAAATACCGGAAGCCGCAGCGCCATCGCTGTCCACATCCGCCACCTCCGGGAGAAAATAGAGATTGATCCGGCAAATCCCCGTTACCTCACCGTCGTGTGGGGCCAGGGCTACCGGATGGAGGATACCAATGGAAGAAAATAAACTGAAAAAGCGTGCAGAAGAAGGCCCTTTGATGGATGGGACAGAGAGTATGCTGCACGGGGTAAATGCCGCTGCACAGCAGAATATGGGAAACGCCAATGGGGAACCCGGTCCGCAGAAAGAAGCTTCCGGTCACAAATATTTGGAAAGCACAGCGATGAAAGTGCTCGGCCTTCTTGGCATCTGCGCCCTTGTCACCGGGGAGGTTTTTGATTTAGGCGCCCTCTGGTTTGGAGCAGCCTACTGGAATACCGATCAGCAGCTGTCGGATTTTTTTGCTTTTGCGAATTTCGGGCACGCTTATATGGTGCCTCTGGTCTTTGCCTGTATCGTGGGTTTTGTCCTGATGATTGCCCTTATCATCTTCGAACTTATGGCGGCCGGGCATCGGAAGGACGGGCAGGTGCATCTCACGTGGATTGACAAAATCCCCTTTGACCTCTTCACCTTTCTTGCCCTCACCCTGATTTCCATCTACTTTGTAATGGACGTCGAGTACGGTATACTGCCCCCTTATGTAGGAGATGGAATCATTACAAATCTTTGGGCTGCTGCAGCATTGCTTGATGTGGGAGCCCTCCTGATTGCTATCTATTTCCTGAGCCTGGCCCGCCGCGTCAAGGCCCACGCATTTCTTAAGAATAATATTATTTTCTGGATCTGCCACGGCATCAAGAAGTTCTTCATCTTTCTTGGAAGTCTGATTCCGAATTTCTGGAAGCGGATGTTGATCCTTGCCTTTTTTGCCATCGTTCAGATTGTATTGCTGATGTTTTACAGAGAATACGGCTGGTCTGTCGGGGCG
>JAZASQ010000076.1:0-8411 GCA_036343235.1 Lachnospiraceae bacterium | reverse complement strand
TTTTGAAACAAAAGTCCGCCATAGTGCGCCTCCTCGGTGGGCTCATTTGGGATTTTGAAACAAAAGTCGCCACTTTGCAGCCTCGCCTTGGGCATATGAGGCAATGCCGAGCAAAAGTCCGCCATAGTGCGCCTCCTCTGTGGGCTCATTTGGAATTTTGAAACAAAAGTCCGCCACTTTGCAGCCTCGTCTTGGGCATATGAGGCAATGCCGAGCAAAAGTCCGCCATAGTGCGCCTCCTCTGTGGGCCTATTTGGAATTTTGAAACAAAAGTCCGCCATAGAGTCCCGAAAATCCCCTGCAGCTTGGACAGCCTGGGATTTTCGGCTATTTTCACAAAATCCGCCGTCCTGATTTGGTTACTTTTCCGAGTCAAAGATTTTGCAAAAGTATTGCAAAAATATTATTCATATGATATAAATAATGCCAGTGAGAGACATCCTTCCGAATGCATACGGAAGGAGATATTCATTGGTCTTACCATTCTTTTCTGATACGTACACATTCGAAGCGGCACTCCGGGAAGGAGAAAACACTTCGGTGTACCTGGTCAGACACATCGTACTTGGAGAGCTGCGCGTCATGAAGCTTGTGAGGCGCCATGTCCGTTCCGGCCGGCCTGCGGGAAGCAGAAGTCCGGCGGATGGCAGTGCAGCCGCTATCGAGCAGGCAGACAGCCCTTCAGGCCAGATCTCAAACGAGGCGCAGATTCTTTCAGGCCTGCACTATCCCGGAATACCCGCATTGTATGATGCAATAGAAGACGAGAACTTCGTCTGTCTGATCGAGGAGTATTTTCCCGGAACCGGTCTCGAAAGCTATCTGACAGAGCACCTGCTCTCGGAGAAGGAGATCAGCCGCATCCTGACCGCTGTATGCGGGATTCTTACCTGTCTGCATACCCAGCCGGACGGCCCCATCCTCTATCTGGACCTCAAACCCGAACACATTATTCTGTCCGGGGACAGGGTCAGCCTCATCGACTACGGTATTTGCCGCAGTCTTCACGAAGCCCATTCGGGCAAAGAAAATCCACTTTTTGGAACCAGGAATTGGTGTTCGCCGGAAGCGGCAGCCGGAGGGGTCCTTTCAGTGCAGAGCGACATCTACAGCCTTGGCCGGCTGGCAGAAGCCCTCTACGAAAGGTGCTCCGACGGCAGAAAGAGAAGTGTCTCCGCAGTGATCCGGAAATCTCTTGCGGAAGAGCCTTCCCAGCGCCAATCCTCGGTCTCCGACTGGAAAGACGCCTATCTTGCAACCATATCGCAGGACAGGGGCAAAAGGGGATGTCTCTCTCAAACAGTAGCCGTTGCGGGAACGGAAAGGGGAGCGGGTGCTACGCATGTGGCCCTGGCCCTGACCGTCTACCTGAACCGGACGGGACGCAGAGCCGTCTACATCAACCGTTCGGGGAGGGACGTGACAAGGAATCTCGTCGAAAACGATAGTACGTTTTGTGAAGAGGCTGACGGGCTCATTTACCACGCAGGTTTTATCGGACTTCCCGACAGGGGGCCCGCTGCGGAGGAGCCGCCGCTGCCGGAAGCCGTGCGGGTCGTGGACTGCGGAACGGATTCCCAAATGGCCTATGATGCGGATCTCGTGGTCTTTGTCGTGAGCGCCTGCCCCTGGAGGGCCGGACTCATTGACAGCCGGGAGCCGCTGGGACCGGGAACCGCTGTGGTTTTGAATCCTGCAAGGAGGGCCAGAGGCATTCGCATGTCAAGGGCCCTGGGGCAGAAGGTATACGGTTTTCCGCAGGACCCCGACGCTTTTGCACTGACGCACGAGAAGGAGCGTTTTTTCAGACGGGCTGAGAAGGGTTTGATTCTTTGAAGGAAAGGGCCGGGAATTTCAGGAGCGCTATCGGGGAAACGGCGGCATTTGCATCGGTCGGACGCGGAACAGGGGCCACATTCATGGCGGTCTGCTGCGCCAACTACTTTGCATCGGTGCGGGGCCGGCGGGTCGCCCTCGCAGAAGTCTCAGGCCGGAACGAGCTCTCATTTGCAGCAAACGACGATATTGTGGTCAATGGTCAGGTATGCGGCTTTTCGTATCTGGACGTGGATTACTTTCCGGGACTTTCCCCGGAGGACCTGCCCGCCCTTGATGATATGGCCTATGACCTCATCGTCACAGACTGCGGGGAAGCAAGACCGGGCCTTGCAGACCTTCGGGCCGACACCCTTTATTTTGCGGCCTCCACGGTTCCCTGGCGCAGGGAGCAGCTTGCGGATCTTTTTGAGGGACCTTTATCTATCTCCTGTGACGTACGGAGAGAGAAAATACTTTTGCTAACCCCCGAGGAAAGAGCCCGTAAGAAGCTTTCCGCCGAGCTCCGCATGCCGGTCATCGGCGTGCCCTTCATAGACAACCCCTGCCGCCTCTCGCAGGCGGACATTGAAGACCTGGAAGGTGTTTTTGCCCCGGGCCGAAAGGGAAGGAGGAGATGGTTTACGGGGATCTTATGAATACGGCTGCCGTGCCGAAGCTGCAACCCCGGGAAATTGACTTCCTGTAGGAAAAGGCAAAAATGGCGGCGGCATCAATCCGATTTGGGCCCGCGGCTGCATTCGTCTGCCAGGATAGGACCTGCCGCCCGCCTTACTTTGAGACCTGTCCGCGTGGGGCGTACACATCGTATGCCCGGCCGGGCCGGACGCAGCAGATATATGACTAATATAGTGCCGTCGCTTCGGTACCGGCTGCTGCCTTCCGGCCCTGTCCGCGGAGAGGGGACAGAAAAATACAGACATTCCATCAGGGGGTGCAAAAAGAAATGTTCATGAGCGGGAGGCCTGACGGCCGCCCGCTGCTTGGGGTGCTTTCCTCATTTCCATACCTATGTTATAATGAATCCAAATTTGCAAAAATTCGAAAGTCCTTGAATCCGGGCAGGATTCTTTGCCTGCAGTCCGGCTTCCGTTGCCGGCGGCCTGACTTCTGTTGCCGGTGGCCCGGCTTCCGTTGCCGGCGGCCTGACTTCCGTTGCCAGTGGCCCGGCTTTTAGGATTTTCATTATTCATGTGAAACATTTTTAGCTGGAAATATATGGATACAACATCCGTCAAGAATAGCAGAAATTCAAGAAAAAAGCGGCACCGCCGTCTCCCGGTCCTGCTGATAGGGCTTGTCTGCGCCCTGATCATCGCGGCGGGCCTCATTGCTGTAGCCATCCGCTACGCCCCCACCAAGGAGACCATGCCCCTGTCTTCCTACTTTGTGACGACAGCAGAGGGCCAGGCCGCCGTGATTGTCAACGGCGAATACGACGACAAGCAGGACGGGACGGAAGTTCAGGGCCTGATCACAGCTGACGGGGCCTACCTCGAGGTCGGCTACCTGGACGAGACATTTGACAAGGGCTACTTCTACGACCCGACCGAAGGGATTCTCCGTTATGTGACCGATATTCAGGTCGTTTCCGCCAATAAGGACAGCAGCGTCTACACCATAGGCCGGGACAGCGCGGACCTGGGCAAGCCTGTCGTTATTAATGCGAATGGACTTGACTTCGTGTCTCTGGATTTCATTAAACAATACACCGACCTGTCTTTTACGGCCTTTTCTGATCCCAACCGCATTGTAATCGAGACCGCCGGCTACACAAAAAATGTCTCGGCCGCGAAGAAGGACACCCAGATCCGTCGTTTCGGCGGCCCCAAGTCGAAGATTCTTTATAATATTCCCAAGGGCGAGGGCTTCTCGGTCCTTGAGGACTACGGCAAGTGGTCGAAGGTCCTGACGGACACCGGCGTCATCGGCTGCATCAAAAATTCCTGCATGGGGAACGTCACGAGCGCGACAGCGGAAAAGCAGCTGCCCGACCGGGTGTACAGCCACATCCTTATGGACAAGCCTGTATGTCTTCTCTGGCATCAGGTGACAAATGTAAACGCGAACGCGGGTGTCTCGGACGTCATTGCCCGGTCGCCGGGAATCAATGTCCTCTCCCCCACCTGGTTTACTGTGGCGGATGCGGCCGGCGGCCTTCGCTCCATCGCCAGCCTTGACTACGTGCGGGCCGCCCGGGCAGCAGGCGTCCAGGTCTGGGCCCTTGTGGGAAATGTGGACAATGCGGACATCGATATGACGGCATTACTGTCCACGACCAGCACCCGGGACAATCTTGTGAACAATATCATCGGAAGCGCCATCGCCTACGACGTGGACGGGATCAATATCGACTTCGAGCAGCTCCAGTCCTCGGCCGCCGGCGGCTACCGGGAATTCATCCGGGAACTGTCATTGAAGTGCGAGGCAAACGACCTGGTCCTCTCTGTGGACAATTATGTCCCGACCGACTACTCGGCCTTCTACGACCGGGCCAACCAGGCCGACTACGCGGATTATGTGATAATAATGGCCTACGACGAGCACTACAGCGGCGCAGAAGAGGAAGGCCCCAACGCCTCCATCTCTTTTGTAAAGGACGGCATTACAAATACATTGAAGGAAGTCCCCGCCAATCAGACGATCCTGGGCATGCCCTTCTATACGAGAATCTGGGCCGTGAACTCCGCCGGGGTCTCCTCGGAAACCCTCTCCATCGCGGGCACTCCCCAGTACCTGGCCAATCACGGCCTGAACCCGACCTGGTCGGATGCCGACGGGGCGAACTACGCCGAATACGCGGACGGCGACACGACCTACAAAGTCTGGTTCGAGGACGCCAAGTCCCTTTCATTGAAGCTCCAGGCCATGAAGGATAATAATCTTGCCGGCGGCGCCTTCTGGAAGTCCGGCCAGGAATCTTCGGACATCTGGGCGACCATCAATTCCTACATGCAGTGAGCGCAAAGGATGCCGTTTGCAGGAAATGGTTTGAATTGCCCCTGCAGAGCTGCTAAGGAAGATGATGAAATGGAAGAAAGAAACAAGAATTACCAGGTAACAATAAATGGCATTCAGTTCGAATGGGACACATGGAAAGATCAAAGAACCATTCGGAAGCACGGAGTATCTTTCAAAGAGGCAGCAGAGATATTTGCCAATGACGATACTCTGTTTGTCCCAGATGAGGAGCATTCAGATTCAGATGAAGAAAGATGGAATGCTATCGGATATAGTTCAAAACAGAGAGTACTGATTGTATGTCATTGCTATAAGGATGATGAAAGAATCAGAATAATTACAGCCCGTAAAGCAGAGCCAAATGAAGTTGCTGAATATGAAGCAGAAAGGAGAAGACTATGAGCGCATCGGTGAATGTAAAAGATGATATAGATTTTTCAAAAGCGATCAAAAATCCTTTCGCAAAAATTGCCAGAGCTTCAAAAGACAATAACGGAGAACTGCCTCCTGATAAAAGTAGACAAATGATGAGGGAAGCGATTGCTGAACTCAGAAAAGCAGCTGCGGAGCAGAATGAACACTAAATACGCGAAAATAGATCCGCAGGACATCAACAGTCCTGCGGCGAAAGCGGCCCTTGAAAAGGCCGGCGAGATCATCCGGGCGGGCGGCCTCGTGGCCTTCCCGACGGAGACCGTGTACGGCCTGGGCGGGGACGCGGAAAACAGAGAGGCCTCGAAGAAGATATATGCCGCAAAGGGCCGCCCGTCCGACAACCCCCTGATCGTGCACATCTGTGAGCTCGGCCAGCTGAAGGAAATTGCCGCCGAGTATACGGACGATATGCAGAAATTGGCGGACGCCTTCTGGCCCGGCCCCCTGACCATTATTGTGAATTCTTCCGGCCTCATCCCCCACGAGACGACCGGCGGCCTCGACACCGTAGCGGTCCGCTTTCCCTCCCATCCCGTGGCAAACGCCCTGATCCGGGTGAGCGGCACCACCATTGCCGCCCCCTCCGCCAATACGTCCGGCCGCCCTTCCCCCACCCGGGCCTCCCACGTGAAGGACGACCTGGACGGGAAGATTGATATGATCATTGACGGCGGGCCCGTGGATATCGGCCTCGAGTCCACTATTGTCGACCTGACCGAGGACACGCCCACCATCCTCCGCCCCGGCTACATCACGCCGGATGACGTGAAGCGTGTCCTGGGTTCCTGCCGCATAGACCCTGGCATTACTAATGAAAACCCCCACGTTCGCCCGAAAGCCCCCGGCATGCGCTATCGCCACTATGCCCCCAAGGCCGCTCTCACAATAGTAGAAGGCTCAAAGGAAAAGGCGGCTGCAGCCATTGCAGAATATGCCATTGCTACAGCCAGCGGAAAGGCGGCAGAGACAGGCCTCCTGCAGGGCAAACCTGTGTCTGCCGGAACCGGGAAAACAGGCCTTCTGCAGGGCAAACCTGTGTCTGCCGGAACCGGGAAGACAGGACTCCTGCAGGGCAAACCTGTGTCTGCCGGAACCGGGAAGACAGGCCTTCTGCAGGACAAACCTGTGTCTGCCGGAACCGGGAAGACAGGACTTGCTGAGGGGGCTCTGACCCCCGCTATAAAGCAGGTCCTGGAAGAGGAAGAAGAAGGAAGGCCTGTAAAAACAGCCATTATATGTTCCAGTGAACTGGCAGATGCCTATAGGAAAGATGGTCGGCTGGAGGCCTGCGGGGTGGACATTATTTCCCTCGGCGCCGAAGGCAACGACGACGAGATCGCAGCCAACCTCTTCGCCGTCCTGCGGAAGTGCGACGACGACGGAATCGAGCGGATTTTCTCCGAATCCTTTGAGAACGGCCGCATCGGCGGGGCCATCATGAACCGCCTCATCAAGGCCGCCGGCCACGACATGATTACAGTGCCATAAATCATCTTTCACGGCAAGTTTGCTTGCCGGTGGAAGATGATTTCATGGCACGCCCCACAGCGAGCGCGAAGCGTATGCGCGAGAGCGTGAGCTGTGGAAGCATTGCGGGAGCTGCTTGCAGCGAAGCAATGCGGTAATCATGATGAGAAGAATATTTTATGAACAGAGTTACAAGAATAATATTTGCAGTCGGCGAAGGCCTGTCCCGTGCACCCATGGCGGCAGCCGTTTTCAGCCAGCTGTATGAAAAGAAAGATATAGAGGTCCTGTCCCGGGGCATCCACGTGGCTTTCGAGGAGCCCCTGAATCCCAAGGCCGAGGTCGTCCTGATCGGAAACGGGCTGGATATCGCCGGATATACGGCCAAGCCCCTCATGGACTATGAGATTACGGACCGGACCATGATCTTCACCATGGGGGAGAAGGACCGGCAGGAAATCATCACGAATTTCGAGCCCGCCGGCGAGGAGAATGTCCGCATCCTCTCTGACTATGTGGGGGACGAGCTCGAGATCATGGACCCCTACGGGGGAACCCTGCAGTCCTACGGCCTCTGCTTCGAGCTCATCAAATCCACGGTGGAGAAGCTGATTTCCCTGATCGAGACAGACGGCCTCTTCGTCCGGGAGCCCGGAGTTGTTGCGGAGACAGAAAGAGCGGAGGCCCTGGAAACGTCAGGGCAGGCAGGAGCAGAGTCGCACACGGAATCGTAGAAAATCAGCGGCTTACGCGGCCCGCCCGGAAGAAGCCAAAGGATAGGCCCGCCGAAATTAGCTTGGTGGGACAGGCACCAGCCCGCGCCACAATAAAAGTTATTGTTTTACAAATAGGGATATGGTATAGAAGATGTAGGTAAAAGGCTCTCGGGGGACGAATTATGAGCGGAAAGAGAACGGATTACATCAGCTGGGACGAGTATTTCATGGGGATTGCCTCGCTTTCGGGCATGCGCTCGAAGGACCCCCATACCCAGGTCGGGGCCTGCATCGTAAGCCAATCGAACAAGATTCTCTCCATGGGGTATAATGGCTTCCCCAGCGGCGTCAGCGACGACGACTTCCCCTGGAACCGGGACGGGGCGCCGCTTGAAAACAAGTATTTCTACACGACCCACGCGGAACTGAACGCTATTCTTAACTACCGGGGAGGCTCCCTGGAGGGGGCCAAGCTCTATGTCTCCCTCTTCCCCTGCAATGAGTGCGCGAAGGCCATCATCCAGTGCGGCATCCGGGAAATCATCTACGACAGCGACAAGTACGCGGAAACGCCCTCTGTCATTGCGTCAAAACGCATGCTGGACGCGGCTGGCGTCCACTATCGCAAGTACATCCATACCGGAAGAAAATTGGAAATCGAAGTTTAAGACCGGCTCGCGCCGGGCGCCCTTCGGGCGCCCGGCGCGGGCCTTTTCACATATTTCACAAAGCACCGTCAAAAACCCTGTACAAATTTACGTACAACATTGCCGCATCTGTAAAAATAGACAAAAATTATAGTATTCGAAAATCCATTGTGGTAATATTACACAAGACATGGCTTCCGAAAGACGGCCGGAAACTGGAGATGCGATATACGTTGAACGGTTTCCCGGACGGACAGAGGAAGCGGATACACTGACAAGTCAAGCAGTTACAGGATGGGGGTCGTATGATAGAAGATACCATTCAGGCCGTCAAAGCTGCTGAGGAAGA
>JAZASQ010000075.1:0-8461 GCA_036343235.1 Lachnospiraceae bacterium | reverse complement strand
CCTGTTCAAGCGTAAAAAACAGGAGCCGGACACTGCCGACTCCTGAATACGCTTCTGAAACATATTATTTCTGCTTGGGTATCCCCTGCAATATGCGATTCAGCTGCTTCACCTGCTCTTCTCCGGCCCCGGCCTGCTTCATGAGGGAAATGAGGGTCATCCGGGCCATCATCCGCTGCAGGGCCGGATTGTCCTTGACAGATTCCGCTACTTCGCCCCGACTGGCGGAAGCCTTGGCCATCATCTGCCCGATGACAGGGCCGGCCTTGGGATCTGCCTGCAGGTCTCCGAGACGGTCATTCACGGAGAAGCAGGCCGGATCGATCTCTTCGCCATCGAACCAGTTCTTCACGGGAGCGGCCCCGGTCATGCTGTAGCTCTTATCTGCTTCGGCCACCTTTGTAATGGTCATCTCATCCGTGACCTCCCCGTCAGCTGTCTTCGCGACCGCCCGGATGTCCTGTGCCCCGACATTCTTTACTCGAAAGACAAACACCCGGTGGGCCTTCTTCGATTCGACGAGCTTGCCGTCCGCGTAGAGACTGACTTCGTCACAGTTGGAATAGACTCGGATCTCCGTCTCGTCGCACTCACGGTTTCTGTAGTTTTTGCCGCAGAGATGGACGAAGGACTCCGTCCGGTTCCAGTAGGCCTTGTAAAGATAGAAGGCGTCCTTTTTGTACTTGCGGTCAAAGGTCACGAGGCCCTTCTGGTTTTCCCCGTGCTTTCCGCCCTCGTCGCGGCCGTCCGCGGCGAAGTCAAACATGTTCCAGACATGGGTAGCCCAGAGCCATGGCCGCTCTTCGATCATGGCCGCCATATGCTCGTGGTAGAGGGCCTGGTAGCCCTCCGTGTAATCACCCTTTTCCGGCTGCTCCGCCTGGAAAGCCGGATTCGCGTCCGCCCCGTATTCGGACAGGCCGATGACCCGGTCCGGATATTTCGCGTGGTATTCGTCAAAGAATTCTTCATTCTGTTCGAGATCACCCACATACCAGCCAAAGTAGAGGTTGTAGGAATTGATATCCGGAATTTCGAGAATCGGAGAATCCGTCTCCAGCATGAATACATCGGCCATTGTGGTCTTCCGGGTCGGGTCGAGGCGGTGACAGAGGTCGTTGAGCTTTCTATGGTTTTCAAGCAGGGCTTCGTTCACGGGTGTCGCCGCCGTAATCTCATTGGAAAGACCCCATACCGCAATAGAAGGGTGATTATAATTCTGGACGATCAGGTCCTCCATCTGATCAAGCGTATTCTGCTCTCCGCCTTCCATGAACATGGTAATGAAAGGAATCTCAGCCCAGACAATCATGCCATATTCATCACAGAGGTCATAGAAGTCCTGGGAGTGCTGATAATGGGCCAGGCGAATCGTATTGGCTCCGATTTCTCTGATGAGTTCCATGTCCTCCCGGTGTTCCTTAATTGTCAGGGCATTGCCCAGCCCTTTGCGATCCTGGTGGCGGGAAACGCCCCTCAGAGGGTAGGAACGGCCATTTAAGAAGAAACCCTTCTGCGGGTCAAAGTCAAAATAGCGGCAGCCGAAGCAGGAGCTGACGGTATCACCGCTTGAAAGGACGGCCTCGCAGACATAGAGGTAAGGGTCCTCCGTCCCATCCCAGAGACGGGCATTTTCAATGGTGATTTCTGCCGAGGCCTTATTACCGGAAACAGAAGCGGATACTTCTGCTGCTGCCTTTCCTCCGGCATCCATCACTTTGAACGATACACAACTTCCATCCCCGTTCTCGGTCCAGGCTTCCAGCGTCACCCTTGTGTCATGGGTAGCCCGGTCAACGACAGGCGTGATCTTGAGACCCAAAGACCCGCGATAGCCCAGGACGAAGTGGGCCTTCGGAACGGCAAGGAGTTTCACGTCCCGGTAAATGCCCCCGTAGAACGTGAAATCCGCTTTCTGAGGATAGACATGGTCGCTTCGGCTGTTGTCAGCGGATACGGCAATTTCCACTTCGTCATCAGCGGAAAGTCCGGCCAGAATCCCTGTCAGAGGTACCCGGAAGCGGGAGAAGCCGTCTTCATGGAACAGAAGAAGTTTATGATTAATGTAAACCTCCGAAGTATAGGCCACGCCGTCAAACTCCAGCCAGAGCTCAACCTCTCCTTTTCCCCAGGCATCCGCGGAAAGTCCGGCTTTCTTCAAAAGTTCTGCCTTAGAAATCTTCTTTACATACCAGCACTTTCCCCGGTAGTAGTCGTCTCCCCCGTCCTGCCCGTCAACGACATTCCAGGTATGGGGCAGGGTCACAGGTTCCGAAGCCTTTGCTGCAGCCTCGGCTGCCCCTTCTGCTTCTCTGACAAAGCCCCAGTTGTCATTGAAAAGTACTGTGTTTCTCATTATTCTCCCCTTTCGAAAAAGGATTTTCTGCCATTTGACTGTATCTGATTCTAGTCAAAAATATTGTACTGCGAATTCAAATATTAGTCTTTTCTTATATTTTCTTGCCCTGAATGAAAAACCCCGGGTCGTTCAGACAGATTCCGCAGCTTTTGCGGCTGCCTTCTTTTCCCGGATTCGCTCCTGAACCCTTTCCATTTCAGCCTTATCCAGTTTGCAGCCGTGCATGGCAATCAGGGTAATGATCCATCCTGCAATAGGGAAGGCATATTCCAGGGCGATTGTCATGGCAAAGACCCCTGTCGTCAATTCATCCGTGGGCTGGGGTACTGTTGAATGGTAGCCGATCAGAGCGACGCATCCCGTTGCAATCAAGGCACCGAAGGAAGAAATCAGCTTGTCAATCAGGCTGTATGTACCGGAAACAACTGCAGGAACATAGCGGCCCGAACGGTCAAGTTCATAATCTATGACATCAGCCATGAAAGAGGAAGCACAGGTTGTCACACACATCTTTGATCCATTCAGGGCCAGGGTCAGAAGGAAGTAGAGAATCATCGCTATGCTGCCGGTCTTGGCAATCGCCGTGGAATCCGGAATGAGAAGGAAGAAAATAATTGTAAGCGCTGCAAATACTATGCATACCCGGGTCCAGGTCACGATACCCTTCTTGCTGCCGTGCTTTCCGGCATAGCGGGCCCCGAATACGGCAAAGATGATGGAAGGCAGCATGGAAACAACGCTCAGAATCGTTCCATAGCCCATGTTTCCGATGACGATCCCGTATAGCATGGTGACGATGATGGACTGACTCGTCGTAATCTGGGCAATCTTGTCGGATGCCTGAGCGGCGATATAGGACTGGAGCGGCTTATTGTGGGCAAGCACGTCCCACATGTCCTTAAACTTCAGGTGTTCGTGCTTCCCGATTCCCTCGAAATATTCAGGTTTATCATAGGCTGAAACACCGACGCAGACGGCAAGAATACCGACGGCAGAGACCGCTATAACCACTTTTACGGCTGCGGACAGAAAAGCCTGATTGTACTCTCCGCCGAAGATTGGAAGCAGGACGTTATTAAACACAATTGAAAGGGCCATGGGAACGAGATAGTTGAACGCCGTAAACCAGACGCCAACGGTCGGCCGCTGTTTCGGGTCATTCGTAATCAGAGCCGGTATCGTCTGCACGGTCATATTCTCCATCGTATAGCCTATGACATAGACCATGTAGAGGATCGTAAAAAGAATCCAGTTAAAGCCACGGCTCGAGCACCAGTCAAACATGGCCAGAAGTGCGATGGCCTCAATGACGAAACCGGTCACGAGAATGACCCGGACCTTGCCGAACCTTGTATTGACCCTGTCATAGACGAAGGCCAGAAGCGGGTCCGTGATACCGTCGAAAAGCCGGGTAAATGTGAGAATCACTCCGATTATCGCTGTCGATACCCCGTAGCCTATGCTGGCCGAATAGGAAGCCATACCGACGAGCTGATAGACCGCCATGGCATTTAAGGCGTTCATGGCCACGAGAATGATCTGCCAGAGTTTTGCCTTCCTGTAAATCGAAGTACTGCCTGAAACTGTATTTCCCATATTTCATAACCTCCGTGAGCCCGCCTTCCGGGCTTCTTTATGAACTTACTATAGACAAATACTCTCCGGTGGGGCAGAATGATTGTGGAAATAATAGTAATTTTGTACGGAGGCAGAAAGATGAAAGAAGAAAATACTCTTCTGGTCAGACTTGCAGGCCGGCTCTTTTCCTGCCCGGCACAGGAAATCCGGGACAAGAAGAAAGACGGGGACGCCTTTGAAAAGAAATACTGTTTCCGTCCGCAGCTGCAGCCCTTCTTCACGGAAAACGGTCTTTCCACCCTTCTTACCGCAGCGAAGGACAATGTTTTTTATGTCCTTTCCGACAAGCTGCATCTGGCCATAGTTTTCTTCCGTTTCAAAAAAAGCACTTATGTCATAGGCCCATTTGCCCTCGAGCCTCTGACCGCTGCATCCATTGAAAAAGACACGGAAGGCATCCCCCTCTCCCTCTCCCAACGCCGCCTTCTCTATATCTACTGCAGTTCATTTCCTGTCCTTGACAGCAGTCTGGTTACAAAAAGCCTGCAGTGTATCCTGATGGCCCTTTCAGAAAATACACCCGTATTTTCTATTCGAAAGCTGAACGGTTTCTATGAAGATATTCATTCCACCGGCGACCTTCTGGAAGAAGAAAAAGATGACCGGCAGATTGCCCTCATCCGGAAAAAGTACGAAGTGGAAAACCGAATGCTTTCCTATATCCGCCACGGAGAAACGGAAAAAGCCCTGTCCTCCTTCCGGCAGATTGCAAAAGATTATAATGCCGACAGTGCACAGCCCATACTGGCCATCTACCAGGATCCCAGAGTTTCCATATCCATTCTCAGGGCCCTCTGGCGGAAGGCTGCGGAGGAAGGCGGTCTTTCCGTCGTGACCATAGACGAACTGACCCAGTTTCAGGCCCAGCAGTCCATGAAGGCGGGTTCCATTGCCGAGCAGCTCCGCACCATGGACAGGCTCTTAAGGGACCTTTGCGAGGCCGTCCGGAAAACCCGGGAGGAAACGGAGGGTTGTTCGGCAGAAACAAAAGCCGTTCTCGAATATATCTATCTGCATATATCCGATGAAATCCGGATGGAAGACCTTACTGATATGACCGGCTATTCAAGGTCCCATATCTCAGCCGCCTTCAAAGAAGATACCGGGCGGACCATATCTTCCTATATAGCGCAAAAGCGATGTGAAAAGGCAGGAGAACTCCTGTCTTCCACATCGCTTTCCGTTCAGGATATTGCCCTTCGGGTGGGTTACCCGGACAACAATTATTTCATAAAAGTCTTCAAAAAACAGTTCGGCATGACGCCTACGGATTTCCGAAAGAAAAAGGAAATTTCATCCGACTGACTTTCCCGGCAGGACCGGTTCAATCTTCCTGCGCCAGACGGCCCAGAAGATACAGACTTTCCTTCGGAGTCCTCTTTTGAGTTTTCCGGTCCACCGCCGTGAGACCGAACGTCATGGAAAAGCCCTTCTGCCATTCGAAATTATCCAGCAGGGACCAGTAGAAATAGCCCTTTACCGGAATGGCATCGGCTACACAGGCTCTAACTCCGTCATAGGCGCATTTTATGAATGTCTGCCGGCGGCGGTCGTCAGTTGTGGCTATACCGTTTTCCGTCACAATGACAGGAAGACCGGCTTCCTTATATACCCGGCGGATGACATGCTCGAGAGCGAGAGGATAGAATTCATAGTCCATCTGGGTCTTGTCCGCCCCCTCAGCAACAGGCAGGATCCCGTCCGGCCCGAATACTGACCGGGTATAGTTCTGCACTCCGATGAAGTCATCATCTTTTATGGCATATAAATAATGGGAAAAATCCTGCTCCCAGGCTTTATCTGCATTCTCTGCCCCTCCGGGAAGCCACTGGACATCGTGAAGGGAAAGAGAAAGGCCGACTTTCACATTCGGGCAGAGTTCATGAATCACCTTGCGGGCGGCCATGTGGGCCTGCATGACAAGATCATCTCCGTGGGGAGTCCGGGCGGAAACAAATGTCTGAGGCTCCTCAACTCCAAAGACTTTCAAGTTCTCTGCCTTCTTGGCAGCCATCTTCGCCATCATGGTGTTGAAGTTCATGCCGACCTGGGCTATGCCTTCCGCATTCGGCTTATCTTTCTGTGCCGCCGCAGCCGCCATCATCTGCTTCTTGTAGCGCTCCATGATTTCGGCAATCTGGATGCCCATATTCGCTTCATTGATCGTGACGACATAGTGCATGAGGCTGCCGAGCTCCGTCATGACCTTTTTCACATAGCGCTCGAAATAAGTGACAACGGAATCGTCCTCCCAGCCTCCCTTTCCCATGAGCCAGGCCGGGGAAGTGAAATGTAAAAGGGTCACGACGGGCTCTATATTATTCTCAAGACAGCATGACAGCATGTCCCTGTAATGCTCTATTTCCTTCTCGTCGAACTGCCCCTCCTCCGGCTCTATTCGGGCCCACTCAATGGAGAAACGGTAGGCATTGAGGCCGGCCTTTTTCAGAAGTTCCATATCCTCCCGATATCTGTGATAGTGATCACAGGCCTCCCCTGAAGGCTCCGCAAAGTCCGTGTTTTCCATATGCTCCATGAGCCAGTAGTCGGAATGGGTGTTATTGCCCTCCACCTGGTGGGCAGCCGTGGCTGCTCCTGTCAGAAAGTCTTTCATCGCTTCAATTCTCCTTTACATTTTCCTGCAGCCATTTTGCACTTAGTTCGATACTTTTCAACGGGTCGCCGTCCAGGAAATTCCGGTGGGTCTCAAGAATGACGCCGGAAACCCTGTTTTCAACAGCAATATCCTTAAGGCCGGTCAGATTCATGTTCCCGGTCCCGAGTTCCACCGTATCCTCTTTCAGTATCGGTGTCATGGAAAGGCCGGCCTGCCGGCTTCCCCTGTCAGTAATATGCCAGAGCTTCATGCGGGAACCGAGCCTTTTCATCCAGAAGGCGGCATCCGCTCCCCCGTCTGTAAACCAGTAGGAATCGAACTCGAAATTCACGTGTTCCGCGGACGTCTGATTGATTAGGAGGTCATAGGCCCGGATCTCTTGAGTTGCCTCACTTTCAGGCAGGCCGGAAAGCCTGGTCAATTCTATATTGTGATTGTGGTAGAGGAGCTTTACACCCTCTTTCTGCAGGGCAGCCCCCGCTGTGTCCAGGCGGGCAGCCAGGTTCTTCACACTGTCATAGGTCGAATAGTCGTAGCGGTACATGCCGGTGATCACGACCGTGTCTGTCCCGAAGGACTTCGCCTCGTCGGCAACGGCTTTCGGGTCCCGCTCGACAGAGCCGAGGTCCGTGTGCAGGGTCAGTACGGAAAGGCCACTCTCCTTCATGAGCCTGTGCCAGTCGAGCTTACCGGCCGAACCCACCGGCATACCGGCTGCCTTTGTCATCATCTTCACAAGAAAAGACGAAGGATGAATCATGAACTGATTGAGTTCCAGTCCATCATATCCGTTTGCCTTGATTCGCGCTAAAATTTTTTCGGCATCGCTTTCATTTTTTATGGATTTTCCCAGCATGATCTGCTGAACACCGGTACGCATTATTTCCTGCCTTCCATTGTCTGTTTTCGGGTATTTCACTATGCTTATGGTATATGAATTTCAATGGCACAGGTAGCATTTTTGTCTAAAATATAGAAATTCATTGCCATGCAAAAGACAGCCGCCCAAATGGCCGGCTGTCCGAAATAAGGGCACTATATTATTCTCATGAATGTCAGGCATGGGCTGACACAGTATCGGAAGTCTCTGCGCTGTCTCCTACCCCGATCAGGCCGTCTTCCTTCATCCAGCAAACCATGTCATGGATGGTCTCCCGGTAGCTTCTCGTATGGTAGTCAAGTTCTTCCTCGGCCTTGCTGGAATCGAATGTATTGTTCCGGGCCAGATTGTATACGGCAAAGGAAGTGAGAACCGGCTTCTTACCAGTCTTCTTTGCCTTTCTCTCCGCGTGCTTCGCCAGGAAATAGGCGAGCTTCACGGGAAGGAACATCTTCACCCGCTTCACGCCGGCTTCGTCAGCAATCATGTTGGAGAAGTCCTTAAACGTAACGACCTCGTTGCCAAGAATATAGCACTCGCCCTTCCTGCCCTGAGTGGCCGCCATGATGAGGCCGTGGGCCAGATCCCGGACGTCGCAGAGATTGAAGGAGCCGGCAATTCCGCCCTGCATTTCTCCGTTTATGATCTGAATCAGGGTACCCGTGACGGTTCCGACTGCATAATCGTAGGGTCCGAGAATACCGCTCGGGTGAACGACCGTCGCATCAATGCCTTCATTCTTTACTGCATCGAGAACAGCCTGGGTGGCCAGTGCCTTGGACTGAGAGTAACAGCCGACAACCTTTTTCTCATCGAAGTGATTGACCTCACGGATGGCGACTCCCTTGGGCTGCTCGGGAATGGCTCCCGTCGAAGAGCAATAGACAAGTTTTCTGCACTCGGGATGGTCCTTTACCATGCGAAGGATATTTTTTGTACCTCCCACGTTTACGTCCATGACGAGCTG
>JAZASQ010000074.1:0-8464 GCA_036343235.1 Lachnospiraceae bacterium | reverse complement strand
GCAAGCCTCTCTCCGACCGTCTTCTTGTCCTTGGGATGGATGTCGTCTTCATCTCCGCAGTCCGCTATAGACGTGATATAAACATCCCGCATCCCGTTGCTGACGGCTCCCTGGGCCATGCGCAGTTCGCCCCAGTTCATTTCATATATTTGTTTCCAATAGGAGAAAGGTGCCAGCTGAACCTGCAGGAAGGGAAGTTCTTCTCCCCACAGGGCCCGCCAGTCCTGAATCAGCCGAGTCAGCATGACGGCATACAGATCTGCGTGGGGGTCGTCCGACTCTCCCTGATAGTAGAGAAAAGCCCGGATTGTATAGGGAGCCACGGTCCTCAGCATGTGTTCATAGAGGGCCCCTGGCACCGCTTCCGGCAGAAGAATGGAAAACAGAGGATTCTCTCCGCCTGCCGCCTCAATCCGCGCTTCATATGCCGCAATCTCTTCCGCATCCGGCGTATGCTTCAGGAAAGTATTGCAGAAGTCATTTAAAAAAGGATTGCCCTTGTCATTACCCGGGTTCGTCCTCTCCAATTCCCAATAATGCTCTACAGAAACTCCCTGATCTTCAATCAATTTGAGTGCAGCATGATAGTCGTCCATCCAAGCCTGACCGACCGCTTCTACCGACTCCGGCCGTATCCAGGCCGATGCCGTGGTCCCGCCGAAGTTACAGCCTACTATACCGACCGGGCAGTCCAGTTCCGACGAAAGAGCTTTCTGAAAATAATACCCGACTGCAGAAAACCAGTCCGAATCCCCGGGTCCGGCCTTTCGCCACATACCCATTCTGCTGAAATCGAAATCCCCTTCCTGCCCATCGTATGAAATCTCCGGAACATCGAAGAAGCGAAGGCGACTGTCCTCCGGCTGGTCCTTCTCTTCATCAAAGTGCTCTTCATAGCGGAGCCAGAACTCCATATTGGACTGACCACCGGCCAGAAAGACCTCTCCGATTGCTACATCACGAATGGTGATTTCTTCTCTGCCGCAGGCAATGACCAAAGTTTCATCTTCTCCATAGGACAGGGGCGGCAGGGTCAGAAGAAAAGTCCCGTCCTTGTCTGCAGAGCCTTTCACTGCCCTTCCCTGTATAGTCACCTGAACAGGCGCACCCGGAACAGCTGTTCCCCATACTTTCACCGGTTGCATTCCCTGCAGCATCATCCCGTCGCTGAAAATATTCGGAAGTCTGAGACTCATGATTTTTCCTCCGGAAATACATTCTCTTTTTTCACAAAACATTATAATCGACACGCCCCCTGCTGATTACTATTTTTTCGCATTTTCCATTATTCTAACTGCAAAAATGCCCGCCTAAAAGGCGGGCAAAGTAAGGAGGGTGGGACTTGAAGCCAAAGATTCTATATCCGTCAGCCTTTGATGGCTCCCTGGGTCAGACCGTCCACGATCTGGTTCGAGAACGCACAGTAGACAATGATTGTCGGAATGACGGATATGACAATGGCCGCAAACATTTGCGAATAATTCGTTGCATACGGGCCAACGAAATAGGTCAGAGTAACCGGAAGGGTCTTCTTGGCGGGGTCTGAAATAAATACCATGGCGACCAGCAGCTCATTCCAGGTATTGACGAATGTCATCATACCGGTAACCATGAGACCGGTCTTTGCAAGCGGCAATGCTATGGAAAAATATGCCTTATAAATAGAGCATCCGTCTATGCAGGCAGCATCAAACAATTCCCCCGGTATCCCTTTGTAAAAATTCGTCAGGATGAAAATGATCATCGGCAGAGCAAATGTAATATAGGGGATAATCAGACCTATATAGGAATTCGTCAGATGCAGCTTCGAGAAAGTCACAAAGAGGGGAATCAGCACACAATGTACCGGCACCATCATTCCGATCAGGAAGTAGACAAACGTCGGTCCTGACAGTTTCCACCGCATACGGGCAATACCAAAGGCAGCCATGGAACCGATGAAAAGGCTGAAAAACAGAGTGACAAAGCAGATGATGAACGAATTCTTAAGAGCCGTCCCCAGCATACCCTGGTTCCATGCAAAAAAATAATTTCCAAGCTGCAGGACTTCCGGGAAGCCGAATGGGTTGGAAAATATTTCCGCATTCGTCTTCAGAGACACCATCAAAATCCAGAGCAAGGGCAGGACATAAATGAGGGCCAGCATAGTCAGTACAGTATACTTGATGACCGACGAAGGGCTGGCCGCCCTTCTGTTTATTGAATGCTTTTTCATTCTTCCTGCCTCCTCAGACTTCATCAAAATCCTTCGTATTGATGCACTTATTGACGATAAATGTCGCCAGCAGGCACAAAAGCAGCAATACTACGGAAATTGCCGATGCATACCCGTATTTGAAGTAGGCAAAGCCTTCAAAGTACAGCCATGTCGCCAGGTTCTGGGTCTTGTTGTTCGGCCCTCCCTGCGTCATATTGTAGATGAGATCGAAGAATTTCAGAGAACCAATCAGAGTCAGTGAAATCGTCGTCTTCATCATCGGTTTCAAAAGCGGCAGTGTCACATGGAAAAAGGTCTGGCTCTTCGTCGCCCCGTCAATATAGGCTGCCTCCATCAGACTGTTGTCGATTCCGGAAATCCCCGCCATATAGAGCATCATAGTCGTCCCGACATAGATCCACAGCGCGACAACACCGATGACCCACATCGTCAGCGGAATAGTTCCCTTCACAGACATAAGCCAGTTCGGGCCTTTGATTCCAAAAATGGCAAGCAGCTGATTCAGACCCATATTCGGCTTCAACAGAAAGCTGAATAGCAGTCCAAGTGCTGCGGAAGAAAGAACGCAAGGCAGATAGATGATGTTCTTGTAGAGGTTCTTCCCCCATCTCAGATTCGAAAGGACCACGGCCAGCAGCAGGCCGACAACCTGCTGCGTGACCAGTGAAAACAGGGCAAAGAAGATGGAATTCTTCAATGCTGTCCTGAATATTGCATCCTTGGAGAACAGGTCCGCATAATTCTTCAGCCCGACAAAAACAGGCTTTGTCAGTGCATTCCAGTCACAGAATGATATGAAAATAGCGTATACGATCGGGATGAACAGAATCAGCGTGAACATGATCAACGCCGGTGCCTCAAAAAAGGCTATGGCCTTTTTGTCCCTCAGCAGTTTGTCCATACTGTCTCCACCTAAATATTACTTCTTCCAAACGTTGTCGGCATAGAAGGTTTCAATTGCCTGGCAGCCGTCATCTACAGACTCCTCACCCATTACAATCGAAACCATATTGTTGTCGAATGTATCACCGGCTTCTACGGAAGCAAGAGACTCGTTGTAGAACCCGAAGGAATCCGTCATTGTAGCCAGAATATCGGATACGTAGGAAAGCTGCTTGGGTGCTGCATTCTTGTCATATTCCACATTTGTGACGGGAATCTTGCCGGCCTTCTCAGCTGTTGCCTTCTGGGCCGTATCGTCTGTCAGCATCTTCATGAAAGCTACACAGGCATCCGGATATTTCGTGGTAGCAGACATCAGGACATTATCCGTCTTGACAATCATGGGGCCATTGGAACCGTCAAGCGTCGGGAAAGAGAACACACCGCACTTGTCTTCAATCGTATCGGAATTGCCGTTCATCTGGGCAATGACCCAGGAGCCCTGAATCAGCATGGCTGCTTCTTCATTGTAGAAGTGGGCTGTTGCATCATCATTGGAATCCCCGAGATATGTATCCTGGAAATACTTGGAAATTGTGACAAGATCACTGGCTCCCGCCTTTACCTTGTCATCTGTCCAATGCATATCACCGCTGTTCAATGCTTTTGTATCCACACCTTCACGGTTCATGCAGTAGCCGGCGATCATGGAAAGGCACCATGCGGTAGAAGCCGAGCAGGAAATAGGGGTAATCCCGGCTGCCTTCAGCTTATCGCAGGCTGCGAGGAATCCGTTCATGTCCTTGGGAACTTCTGTAATGCCGGCTTTCTCAAAGAGTTCAGTATTATAGAAGCAGAGAGCCGCCGCAAAATTCGTGGGAACTCCGTAAATGTCATCCCCGTAGGTAATACGGTCAAACATACCGCCAGAGAAAGAATTCTTCCAGTCCGGATCCGCATCCAGATACTGATTGATCGGTTGAACGACATTGGAATTCACATAGACATCGGCATTCGGGCCGGGATTGCAGATCAGAAGATCCGGTGTATTTCCCGCCGCCACAAGGGCATTGACCTTGGAATCATACTCCTCGAGGTTCGTCGTAACAACATTCAGGTGATATTTCCCCTTGTAGGTCTCGTTGAACCTGTCGACTGTATCCTTATAGGTCAGTGTCATAAGGTCCTGGCTGGCATTGAGGTCATCCCAGAAGGCCCACGTGATCTCCTCTACGTCTCCAGATGCTTCGGATGTATCGGGAGTCGTCGTGGATGCGGTATCACTGCCGGCCGAATCACCGCCGCTTTCAGAGCCCGTGTCCGTGGACACACCGCAGCCCGCCATAAGCGATGCTGCCAGCGTTCCTGCCATGATCAGGGATAGAAGTTTTTTCTTCATTTTCGTTTCCTCCTTTAACTAAAATCTCTCCCCTGAGAATAATATGTTCAGACGAGCCTTACCGTAAGCTCAACAGGGATCCGCCCTGTAAGGCTTTCGCTGACGCGATCCGGTTGACTCGTTCCGACCCAGAAATGTAAAAGGCTGCCCTCTTTCACTGCCTGACCTTCTTCATTGACCACAAGCAGATCTTCAGCCGCAATACGAATTTCTACATTCTTTCGTTCACGCGGCTCCAGACGAACCCTTTCAAAACCACATAGTGCAAAATTTCTTTTTTCGTCTTTTGCCCCTTCAACCCGGACATAGACCTGAACCACTTCATCCGTTGCAATATAGCTTCTGTTCTCTACGGCAGCTTCAATCATTACGGTTTTCTCAGCCGGATCCTGCATGGATTCGGCAACAGCCTCCTCCCCGCCGACAAGCGCTGCATCCGTAACAGCGCATTCACCGTAAGTCAGTCCATAGCCAAAGGGATATTGGGCATCCTTTCTGAGATACCGATAGGTTCTGCCCTCCATTTCATAGGATGTGAAATCCGGTACATCATCCATGCTCCGGTAAAAGGTGACCGGCAGCTTCCCGGAAGGCGATACCGCCCCGAACAGAATGTCCGCCAGCGCATTGCCCCCCTGCTCTCCGGGATACCAGATATCCAGGATGGCATTCGCATGCTCTGCAGCATAGGAGAGGTCCAGGTCACTTCCGGCCATCAGTACCACCGCAAACGGCTTTCCCGAATCTGCTACTGTTTCCAGAAGCCGCTGCTGGGAAGAGGGGAGGGCTATATTTTCCTTGTCCCCGCTGATATACTGATTCCCGTCATCGCCTTCTTCTCCCTCAAGGAACTCGTTCAGGCCAAGGACGCAAATGACGGCATCCGCATGTGCACAGCAGGTGGCGGCCTCGGAAAGTCGGTCATCTGCCTCCGCCAGGTCCTCTGTCCTGTCTCTGTTCAGCGCACATCCTGTAGAGTAATAAATACGTACGTCGTCACCGACATAATTTCGGATTCCTTCCAGGGCGGTCACATATCGGCCGGCCGTGCCATGATAATTTCCATCCAGTGAATGACGGTCATCCGCATTCGGGCCAACAACAGCTATACTGTGAAGTCTTTCTTTTTTCAGAGGAAGCATGCCGTCGTTTTTCAGAAGTACGGCGCTTTCTGCTGCTGCCCGTCTGGCCAGCCGAATGTGGGCCGGGGATTCTACTTCATCCAAGCCGAGACTGTCATATTCTGTCTTTTGCCCATTCATCACACCAAGCAGGAAGCGGGTCGTAAACAGTCGAACCGCTGCCTTATGGATGGTGGCCGCATCTACTTTTCCGTCTTCAAAGGCCTTTTTCAGCCCTTTCCGATATGTGGTACCCGCATTCAGGTCGCACCCGGTCTTCAAAGCCAGCGCTGACGTCTCTTCCGCATCAACTGTCAGCCGATGCCCGGAATGAATATCTTCCAGGGCCTGGAAGTCCGAAACGAAATGGCCCTTAAACCCCCATTCCTCCCTCAGGATACCCTGGAGAAAAGGACTGGCACAGCAAGCTTGTCCGTTCATCCGGTTGTAGGCGCCCATAACCGCTTCCACATGAGCTTTTTTTACGAGCTTTCTGAAAGCCGGCATGTATGTTTCCGCCAGGTCTTTTTTGCTGCATTCAGAATCAAAGCTGTGCCGAACGGCTTCCGGGCCTGAATGAACGGCGAAATGCTTGGCGCAGGCTGCCGCTTTCAGGTATTCGCCTTTTCCCTGCAGGCCCTCCACAAAAGCGGCCCCCATTTCCCCTGTAAGAAAAGGATCCTCGCCGTATGTCTCATGTCCACGTCCCCAACGTGGGTCGCGAAAAATATTCACATTCGGAGACCACATAGTCAGGCCTTTATATATGCCCCGATCTCCCCTTCCTGCCGCCTCATTGTACTTGGCTCTGGCTTCTGTAGAAATGGCATCAGCCTCTTCTTCCACTAATTCCCGGTCGAATGTGGCGGCCAGGCCTATGGCCTGAGGAAATACCGTAGCCGTTCCGGCACGCGCCACACCGTGCAGGGCTTCATTCCACCAGTTATATGCCGGAACGCCAAGCCGGTCGATAGCAGGCGCATTATATGAGAGCTGGGGGATCATCTCTTCTATTGTCATCTGTCCGACCAGCTCTTCAGCCAATTGAGTTGCCTCTTCCCGGGTCATCTATGAAGGCCTCCTTTCTTTTTGATTTGATGAATCCATAATAATCCCCATATTCTTTACATTCTCTTCAAATCACATCACAAACTGCCCATTTTTAATCATCTGTGCAAATTTTCATTGGTGCATTATTTTGAATATGGTAAAATTTATTTCAGATTTGGGTAGGATTTATCTGCATTTTGTTGTTTGAATCAATTTTCTTCCTAGCAAATATGTATATTTTTCACAATAAAAAGGAGGCGGGTATTTAGCGCCCGCTGAGCGATTTGATTATTTTTGAGCAATTTTTTAATTTGAGGATACTATTGCCATGATAGAAATACTGCACGGAGAACGGGAAACCGTTATATATGATGAATTTCTGAAAATCCGAGCTTATCTGAATGTAGAGGAGGTCTCCTACCCTAGTCACTGGCAGCCATCCTTCGAAATCATCATGCCCATTCAGGGAAATTATGAGGTTACAGTAAACGAAACGCGGCTGTTGTTAGTTCCGGAAGACATACTCCTGATTCCGCCCGGCATTCTTCATCGCATTGCCAAGCCGGCATCTGAAGGAAGCCGCTATATCCTTCTTTTCGACCCCGACCTCTTCATCCAGGTACCCGGTATGCAGAACCTCTACAAGGCGTTTCTCCCTTACGCCTTTTTCCATCCAGCCAAAGAGAATGACCGTACCGGAAAAAGCGATATGGGAAGCATGATTTCCGGCATCTACAGATGGAATGCCACGGGACACCGTCTGCGCTATGCTCACATTTACAGTCTCCTTCTCAATTTTCTACTCGAGGCAAGCAGCCGGTTTACGCCGGCATCCGGAAGTGGTGCGCTCATACTGGATCCCTCCAGAGATACGGCAGATCGTCTGCAGAACGCCTGCCGCTTCATCGAAAATAATATTGCCAAAGATCTCCGCCCGGCGGAAATAGCTGAGATGTGCGGTTTCTCAGAATCCCATTTTCTCCGTCTTTTCCGCCAGTACACAAACATGCCCTTCAAAAAATATGTCAACAGCTGCCGCATTACTTCAGCACGGTATATGCTGGCGTCAAATGTCCGGGCGTCTGTCACCGACATCTGTCTGCAGTGCGGATTTCCCAGCATCTCCACCTTTAACCGCCTCTTCAAGGAAAGTGTCGGCCATTCACCAACGGAATTCCGTCGCCTGCAGCGCAGCAATGAATGGGGACACAAGGAATGAAATAAATTTTTTTCGGGGGATCAATGAAAGAAAACAGGAGCGGCAATACACAAATAAGGACGTGCTACGGAGAAATAGCCGGGATGGAAAAAAACGGCTGCCGGATTTTTCTAGGGGTTCCATATGCAAGGGCCCCCGTCGGAGAGCTTCGCTGGAAGGCTCCACAGAATCCGCTTCCATGGGGAGGGATTCTGAACACAGATACCTTTCCTCCCCGGGCCTGGCAGTGCCCGCGGAAAAAGGACGACTTCTATTACAAGGAGTTCTACTTCCGCCCGGAATATACCCCCCGAATGAGTGAAGGCTGCCTGTATCTGAATATCTGGGCGCCTGTCAGCGCTACCGGATGTCCGGTAGCCATATTCCTTCACGGAGGCGCCATGACTTCCGGTTGGAACTCAGAGATGGAATTCGATGGTGAAGAATATGCTCGTCGGGGAATAATTCTGGTCACAGTCGGCTACCGTCTGGGCCTTCTCGGTTTTTTCGCCCACCCTTCTCTGAAAACGACAGGCGGACAAAGCGGAAATTTGGCTTTGCTGGATCAGCTGGCAGCAATCGACTGGGTTCGGGAG
>JAZASQ010000073.1:0-9072 GCA_036343235.1 Lachnospiraceae bacterium | reverse complement strand
TCGACGAACTGCCGGAGACCTATATTATTTTCATTACATAAAATGACTTATACCAGGACGGCCATCCATACCACCTGATCGAACGGACAGACACAAAGGACGGAAGCCTTATCGGCGACGACGAGCATATCCTCTATATCAACGGCGCCTATCGCGGCGATGATGAGATCGGGCACCTGATGCATGACTTCAGCTGCAGCAATCCCGATGACATGTACAATAGTGACATGGCGGAACGATCCCGCTATTTCAAGGAATCCGAGAAAGGGGTAAGCGAAATGTGTACAATCATGGAAGACCTCAGACAAGAAAGCATAGAGATCGGCATGGAAAAGGGCAGGGAAAAAGAACGGGCAGAAATGATTCAAAATGCCGTGGCTGCAGGAAAATCTGTAGAGCAGATTGCTGATTTCTTAGGGCTTTCTGTAAAAGAAGTTCAGCAGCTCAGCCAAGTCTGATTTTGTACGAATTTCAATGCCGTCTCCTTCCGCACGCCTTCTGTACCTGCACGAGCTGCCGCGTCAGCAAGGGTGGTATGGAAGCCGAAGGCACGAGACTCCTGCAGGGACGGCGTGGAAATTTGTCGCGTGGCCAAACCCGCCTGTAGAAAATGTGAGTATTTAAGAGCTTGGCCCGCTGCAAGGGTAAGCAGGAAGGCAGCGAAGCGTCACCGGAAGGGCCGTACAAAACGGTATAGACCGGAGGCGGATTCAGGGAATCCGGCAGAAACGGCCATTCTCACTTTGATTAAAAATTGCTGTTAAGAAAAAGAACCCGGAGCAAAAGCTCCGGGCTCTTTTGGGGTATAAAGAAAACGGGGATTTCCCAGCTGGAGAAAGAGCCTCGTTTCTTTATATTGCCTAGAAAAACTTCACACACAAAGTACGGAAGGAGGTCGTACATTCATGTGCCATCTATTTTTCTACAGCATCACTATAAAACTATTCTCACAAAATGCAAGTGGAAAAACTCACATTTTGAGGGAACCACGGATAGCGGCAATCTCCTCGTCCGTAAAGGACTCGTGAGACCAGCCGAGGATGTCCGGCCCGTCCTTGTATCTCGGAATCAGGTGGACATGGAAGTGGAAGACCGTCTGGCCGGCCACCTCGCCATTGTTCTGCACGATGTTGAATCCGTCGCAGTGCAGAACCTCTGTCATATGGCTAGCTAGCTTCTTTGCGAGCGGCATGACCTTCGCGGCGATGTCATCGGGGAGCTCGTAGATATTCGCATAGTGTTCTTTGGGAAGAATAAGGGCATGACCCTTCGTCGCGGGGCTCGCATCGAGGATGACCGTGAAATCATCGTCCTCATAGATGACATTCGTGGGAATGTCGCCATTCGCAAGCTTGCAGAAGATGCAATCGCTGTCCTTCATGATTTCCTCCGTTCCCTTTGGAACTGAACAAGGGTATTATAACGCATCTTGTTCCCAAAATCTTCACAAAATGAAATATTTTTGCAAAATTCTTGTACAAAAATTCATACCATATTTTGGTGTATATTTGGCAAATTATCCTATTGCTGGTATTTTTCCCGGCTTTCCGGTCACTTCCGCTCACGCAGCAGCCGTCCCGCAGACAGGAAACTGTTACAGAAAACGGACCTTACCGTTTGCTATACGTTAGGCGAAGGGGAAGTACTCGTCCAGAGTCCGGATCAGGGGAAAATCCCCCCTAGCTGTCATATCTCCGGTGCTGAAGGCCCGCATGAAGGTCTCCCGCCCGTTCGTGATGTCGTCAAGAATCTTTTCCGTAAGCTCTATGCAGACGTCGTACTTGCTCTCGGGCCCGTTGGCAGAAGCGGCTTCCGGGGGCGTGAGATAGCGGCAGGAGAACTCCGATCCGTTTATGAAAAGGGCCAGGGTCCGCCCCTCGTCCGTCACCTCAATGACATAGGCCGCGGAATTTCCGTCTTTCGGAGTAAAGGCATTCTGAAAGGCTTCCGTATAGAGGCTTCCCGGGTCCGTCTCCTCCCCGCCCAGCATATTGCGGTACATAGAAGAGAGTTCTATGATGTCTTCCTTCTGCTTCTTCACATAGGTGTCGTCCGCCACATAGCGGGACAGCTGCTCCGACTCCTGAGGCGTGAGCTGCATGCGCTGGGACCGCTGCACGCTCTTCGTCACGGCCTGATTCGACGTGGGCAGGTCCCGGGTCTTCTGGGAAACCGCCCGGTAGAGGCCTTCCGTCTTCTTTTCTATTATTTTCCCGTAATCCCGATTTTCCTCGAACTCGGAAGGGCTGGGCACATAGCCGCAGAGGCCGGCTGCAAGGGGGCCGCCCAGGGTCTCCCAGGCGTTTTCCAGGGTCAGCATCCCCTCCCGCTCGCCTGTGGTCGTGGACATGACAACGGGCTGCATGTAAATATTCCGGATCCGGTCCCGGTCCCCGTAGAGCCAGCAGGCGTCAAGGAATTCCGTCATGAAGCCCCCGATGCCCAGCCATTCCACGGTCGTGGCCAGAATAATCCCGTCCGCGTCGTTCAGGGTCTCCGGCAGGGTGGAAATCCGGTACCTGTTCTCGTATATATTGTAGCGGGCCGTCTCCGCATTGAGCTCCGTCAGCACGGCCGCCATCTTGTCGAGCACGTACAGGGTAGGGTCGTCCAGGACCCCTCTCCCGCCGTAGTAGATGTTGATCTTCATCTCTTATGAATAATGTAAAACGTATACTTTGCTGCGAAGCCTTCATTGTCACGAAGCCGCGAGCCAAGCGGACAGGCCTGCATGGACATTTGGCAGCGGCCGCAGGGTATCTGATCTGCAGCTCACAGGCAAATATTGCGAATAGCGTATCAGCAAAACACTATATATTGTGTAGTATATAAGTTGCGGGCTATTATTTCAAGCCTTTCGAAGACATAATAAAAGGCAGACCGTAGAGCAGGAATCCGAAAACCAGGCCCCCGCAGAGGCCGCCGATATGGCCCGCGTTGTCGATGCCCCCGCTGGTGAAGCCGAAGTAGAGGGAGAGGGCAACCATCAAAAGAAGGCGCTCCATCGTGAAGCGCTCATAATGTCCCTTGTGGACAAGGAGGACGATAGCCAGAAGGCCCATAATGCCGAAGATGGCCCCGCTGGCGCCTGCTGCCACTGCTTCGTTCCCGGAATGGACCATCGTGAAGTAGGAAGCCGTGCTGCCGGTCAGGCCGGAAAGAAGGTATATAAGGAGATAGCGGACATGTCCCGCGGCCCGTTCCGCCTCCCGGCCCAGGAAGAAGAGGAGCACCATATTATTCATGAGGTGGGTGGGGCCGAAGTGGAGGAAGAAGCAGGTCAAAAAGCGCCAGTACTCGTGGTCGTATGTGACGGAGTCCGGCCACATGCCCCCGCACTGCAGCATGAAACGGGCGCTGGTCGTATCGCCGATGATTTCCAGAACCGCCCAGACCACAATATTTGTCGCAACCAGAATCACCGTCACAGGGCTTGCGGCAAGTTCACTCCGCAGGGTCTCAGCTGTGCCGTTTACCGGCTGCCCGGGCTGCTCCTGCTGCCCCGGATATTCCATATCTTCTATATTTTCATTATTCCTGTATTCGTCGTTCATGCCTCCAAGTGTAGCGCATCGGGCGGGAAATGAAAACTGTACTGTCCGGCAAAGACGCGTTTCTGCACCGCGGCGACCTTTCCGAATCGGCCGAAAATCAGCTCATACAAAACGATACACGACATCCGCGAATGTGATGACATCCATGCGCTTGAGCTTCACATTTTCCCGGTAGGAGAGCATCTTCCCGTTGACGAAAGTGCCGTTTTTCGAGTTCAGGTCCTCAAGGAAGTAGTCCCCGTTCGTCTTCGAAATCCGGGCATGGTGGCGGGAGACAACGGAGGAATGCAGGACGGCGTCGTTGCCGTCGTCCTGGGAACCGATGCGGAAGACCTCCTTCGAAAGGACATAGTCCTTTTCTCCGTCCGTGCCTTCGTAGAGGAGCTTCCCTCCGCACTCCTCCGTGGCCCGGGACTGAGGACTTGCGGACCGGGACAGGAGGATTGTGGGCTGATCCAGGGTGTCGTCTGCGTCGTATTCGAAATCCAGACTGTCCGGCTCGTCCCGGTTTACAGGGAAGAGGTTCAGGGCCTTCTTTTTCGTCCGGCTGAACACGGAATCAAATAGATCGGTGAAGACAGAAAACAGCTGATTCAGGAGCGAGCCCCCTGCCTCTTCGTATTCATTGTCGTCCTCATCCCCGGTGCCCCAGGGGTCCTCTTCTGCTTCCGAGGGTCTCCGGGCCTCCTCCCAGGAGGAATCTTCAGTCCGTCGGCTGCTGTTTCCGCGGGAGGGGGAAACGGTCTCCTCCTGATATTCCTCCCCGTCATCCTCATAGACCTCATCTCTCCGGTCACGGCCGAAGCGCCTGCTGCCTTTTCTGTCTTCTTCATTATCCTCATAGACCTCTTCCCTCCGGTCCCGGCCGAAATGCCAGCCGCTGCTCTTTCTGACCGGCTCCTCCCTCCCGACCGGCGGAATGTAGTCCGCTTCCTCCGGCAGCAGGACCGGGGCCCTGGACTTTCCGGGCACTTCCTCCGGGGCGAAAGCCTTCAGAACAGCCAGTACGGCGTCGAAGGCGTCCGTCTCCTTGAGGGAGGCATCGTAGAGACGGAAGCAGAGATCCGTGACGTCCGAATCTCCTTTTTCAATCTGCTCCGTCAGAAATTCTGTGACCGTCACAATGCCGGAAGGCACATCCCCCTTGTCCAGGGGATTATAGGTCAGAAAGATGCGGAAGTCCGCCGGCACCCGCTCAAGAAAAATCGTATCCGGATTCAGAAGGATATGGTCCGGGTCAATGAGATAGCGGCTCATGCGGTCGAAGGCCGTCTTCAGGCGGGTGAAAAATTTGCGGATCAGGTCCGCTGACAGGCCCTCCTGCTCCACGTAGTCCCTGAAGGAGGTCTTTCCCGTGATCTCGTACCAGTACTGGATTTTCCTGTCCATGCAGAGGGTGAAAAAGGACAGAAGGACCATGACCTGGTTCTCCCTCAGCATCTGCTCCTCATAGGCGGCCGCCTCCCCGCTCCCCTCAACGATCATGAAGCTGCCTTTTACATTTCTCACATAACTGACCTGCATCTCAGCCGCCTCCCTTCAAAACGTCAGCGAAATTCCTCCCGGCCGCCATCAGACGGAAGGTCCGGATTCCGTCGTAATCCCTGCATTTCACTGTGTCCACAAAACCCAGGGCCTGGTTGAAGACGTCATAGCCTAAAAGGATCAGGCTGCAGATGACCAGGAGGCAGATGCCGATGACGAAGGAGCCCTCCACAGTGAAGCTGGCCTTCACGAAGTATACGTCGCTGCTGTCAGCGAGCACACGGTCCTTATTTTCGGACAGCCTTCCGAAAAAGCCGGGCAGTCCCGCCCATGTTCTTCTCCGCTCTTCCAGCCCCGCCTGCGCACGCTCGCCCGCTCCGTTTTCGCGGGTATTATCTCTCGTATCAATGATCTTCATAACGCGCCTCCCCTCAGAAACAGGGTCAAAAGCAATGCCGCCAGCACAAAGGGCACGAAGGGGACTTCTATGGGGCCACCTGTCCCGGAGCCTTTCCGCCGTACGCTCATGACAGCGCCGGCCCCGGTCACGAAAAAGAGGGAGATCCAGAGCACCGTCACGGCTCCCCGGAAACCCAGGGCCGGTCCGATGATGAGGGCAAAGAGGAGCCCGTCCCCGGGCCCGACTTTTCCCTTTGCAAGAAAGGACAGAAGGAGAAGGGCGAGGCCAATAGCTGCACCGGCCCCCATTTCAAGAAGGGACAGTCTCTGAAATATGACATGCATGATAATAATGTAAATCCCTGTACCGATCAGCACCGGCAGGGGGATCATCCTCTTTTTTATATCCCACCAGGACAGGAGTCCCAGCCCGGCCAGCAGGCCGCAAATTTCCGCAATCATTATTTTCACCCTCCTTTGCAGAGCCTCCGCCGCTTCCGACATGTCCGGAGTTTCACCCTCCTTCAGCCGCCCGGGCCAGGGCCTCTGCCTCTTCCACAAGATCCGTAATGTCTTCATCCCCGGTCACTTCTGCTTCTTCTGTGCCGCACTTGGGACAGATGTGGTGGGTCTTCTCCGCTTCCTTAAGCTTCACACGCTTCACCGTCCGCTTCAGGGCCGGACAGTCAATCCGGCTGTGATAGACCTTCCCGTAGGTCGTCACATACAGGATCCTGCCGAAGCCGTACTTCCGGCACCGCGGACAGGACGTGTAGCGGCCGCCGCCGGAATTTCGTTCTCCGCCCACCGCATCCTTCATGACACAGCGGATGTCCGGCTCAAGGTAGGAGCAGCGCAGGTCCTTGTGGTAAGCCTTCCCGTAGGGAGTGATATAGACGTAGGTCTCTTCCGTGCCGGCAGTGCCGGGGTGAAAGCCCGTGAAACGCCGGGCATAGACCCGGTTCTCTATCCGAAAGCCCTTGTAGCCGGGCAGGGGAACAAGGGGATTGATCCGATACCGGGCCACCATTGTGATGTCATCCTCCGTCACGGAAGACGAAGCAAAACTGATGCCGACGATGTCCCCCCAAATATATTTCACAGGCACCCCGTCTGATATGATTTTCGCCCGGGCCGTCCCGGCCAGGACCACTTCCGATGGCTCAAAGGCAGACCCGGCTAAGGCCGCCCCCCGGACCACCTCATGCATGGCTGTCTGCACGCCCCATTCCACCTGCAGAATCCGGCAGAAGGACAGGACCGTGACAGCGGCAAAGAGGAAGAGGGGGAGGACCAGGGCCGCTTCCACAGTGTAGGAGCCCTTCAGAAAGCGGAAGATGGTGAAAGGACAGGGCTTCTCTTTCTGAAGGCGGGGTTTGATGAAAAAGCACCTTTTCGGAAGACGGGAGATGGTGAAAGGACAGGGCTTCCCTTTCTGAAGGCGGGGTTTGATGAAAAAGCACCTTTTCGGAAGACGGGAGGTGATGAAAGGGCATCCCTTCCCTCCTTTTGCTGCGGCGCAAGTTCTGCTGACCGGACCGCTATGCCTTCGCTCCGGCTCGTTTGCCCCCGGGTCTTTCTTCCGAAGCCTTCCCTGAGATGCGCACCCTGCAGGGCCGGACTTTGCTTCCGGGTCGGAATTACCCCCTGATCTGATTTTCCGGGACATCGATGATCTGACAATTTTTGCGGTATTCCACCTGTACTCTTTGGCAAGAGACACCATTTCACCACCTCCTCTCTCCGAAATATTATTATTATATTTGTTTGACATATTTGGCCGCAGGCAGGGCTGCCGGGAACAGTCGTAATGATGCCCTGCTGTTGCCGGAAGCAAACCCGCCATTTGGCCGCAACATATACAAAAAGTCAGGTTACATAGGATAGTTTCCGGGGACACTCGAAGCGGTAGACGCTCACGTTCCCCTGAAGGATCAATACATAGGAAAGAAAAAGGGGGGCGGCCTGGTAATTTTCTCTCGTTTCCACATAGTACATGCAGTTATCCATACGGAAGCTGCTGTAGCTGGTGTCCTGCCGCACGAAGCACTCGAGAATGTCACAGGTTCTCAAAGCGCTTTTTTCCGTCGGCACGGTCATGAGAAGGGTCAGCAGGTAGTCGCTATAGGACTGGCCCCCGCTGCACTCCGTGGCCAGCCGCCCCCTGTTTGTGATGTAGGAGGGCAGAAGGTAGAGCTGGGTCGTCCACTCGGCTGTGTTCTTCCGGATGGAGACATGGCCGCCTGCAAGAAGCCGCCGCATGTCCACAATGCTTTCCGTATAGGCCCAGGAGGCGACAATGGCTGCCTTGATGGCCTCCACAATGGCCGGATTGGCCGTGGCCCCGCCGATGGACAGGGCCATGGCTTCCACCTGCCCCATTTTCACATAGTCTGAAACAATGGTCCCCATATTGGCGGCCTCCCTCAGGGCCAGGATCCGGTGAACGGTCCCCTTCAGGTTCTCCCTGTCGGAATCCCTGCCGCAGATCACATACTCGACTTCATACTGGAAGCCGGGCCGGCCCAGATTGCGCCTGTAGTTCTGCAGCTTGTCCATCTGCCAGAGGCGGTACCAGACGAGGTCATTGAGTTCCGGTCCCTGGCCCCTGCCGTTTCCCGTATGCCGGGCCCTTTTGGACGGAAGGTCGCTGTTTGTAAAAGCGGCGCCGGAAATCTGCGTTCCCTCAGGCAGGACCAGGTCCAGGATGCCGTCCGTATTGATGTTTCCGACCGTATCCACGGGATTTTCCGCAGCCTCCAGCTGCCTTTTTGTGGCCTCATCCGGCTCCGTCCCGTCCACTGTTTCCAGGGTTTTGAGGCCCTCGGGAATCGCTTCCCCTTCGTCCGCCCCCCTGTGCCGGTTTTCTTCGGCCGCATCCATGGCCTTTCTCCCGCTGCCCAGAAACTCATCCATACTGGGCAGGCCGTCCGCCTCGGACAGGGAAGAGCGGCTATTGTCGCGGACAGCAGAAAGGGCTGCTGCCGGAAGGTTTTCCTTCATATGAAGGGCAGCTTCCCGGACGAGGCCCGCCCCTCCGTCATCCGTGAGGAGGGAAAAGGCCACCAGGTCAGCATCCGCAGGATAGGCCCGGAAGAAATGCATGCCGTCCGAGCGCCCGTTCTTCTCCATGTATTCGGAGAGACGGTCTTCGTAGATATTTCTGCGGAAGTTGACCGCCCCGTAGCCCCCGTCCAGGCCCAGGATGCCGAACTCTTCCCACAGGGGCCGGCAGTAATCCGCCAGGGTGCTCTCGCAGGCGAGGGCAGCTGCCCGGGCGGACTGGTCCCGGAGGCAGTAATAGCGCACCACCTCGCTCATGGTGAAGAAGAGGCCGGTCACGAAGACAAGGACGAAGGAGAGGAGGACAGTAATGGAACCCCTGAGCTTCATGACTTTCAGACCGTATCGGACTGGGTATTGATCTTGTTGAAGATGTTCTTTACAAGCTTGGTCAGGTTGTCCCTAAAGAGGATGACCAGGCCGATCAGGACCACAATTATGAGGATCATCTCAACGACCCCCACGCCGTCCTCGCCGGTAAGGAACTCTTTCACTCTAAGTGTGTTCATACTTTTTCTCCTTTTCAAAAAATCGCAGTGTTATTTTTGTTTTACATTATTCTCACTTCTCG
>JAZASQ010000072.1:0-9209 GCA_036343235.1 Lachnospiraceae bacterium | reverse complement strand
GAAAACCCTGCCAGCCGGGTGGAAGCCATTCTGTGGCTTCCGCCCTAATTACCCATTGGGAATCTAAATATCTGCAGTTTTCAAGGCCCAAAAGGCCTTTTATTTTGGCCTGCCGTTTTTCATAAACGGCTTTACACTATCCAAAAAGAGCCATCCCCTGAATCTCGGAAATGGCTCCAAAAGTGGGCTTATATAGTTGTTACGAAATAAAGTGCGGTGTCCTGGGGAGTATTCCATGGCAATACGGGCAGCCGGAGCCTTTCTGTCGGCTGTTTACTGTACTTTTCCAATGATGCCCGTTTTCACACTTCCACCAGACCTTCCGGTTTGTATAGGGAAAGACATCTTCCGGCTTCAGATCTCCGTTCCGCCCGTCATCCCATTCCTCCGCGATCCATGGTGTTACTGTGCGGAGATCGTTAAAACCGCTCAAAACCTTTGTCCCGCCGCAATAAGGACAGCCTTTTCCCTTCCATCTGCTATAAACCGACATACGGTAACTATGACCTTCTCCGCACTTCCACCAGACCAGCCGTCCAGTGCGGAACGTAACCTCATCCGGCTTCAACCCGCCGTTTTTCTGGACGTCCCACTCACGCGCAGTTTCAGGCATGCATGAGAGAAGGTCGTTAAACCCCGACCAGACCTTCCGGTTTCCGCAGTAAGGGCAGCCGTTTCCGCCTGTGCGGCCTGCCACCGACGCCCTCCAGGAATGTCCTGCCCCGCAGCGCCACCATACAAGTCTGTTTGAACTGGATGTGACCTCTGCCGGGCGGAGGTTTCCGTTTTTCTCATCGTCCCATTCAAGGGCGATTTCCGGATAACAGCCTGCCAGGTCGTTGAAGCCACCAAGGACCTTACGTCCGGCACAGTACGGGCAGCCGTTCCCGGCGGCTCTGTTCGCCACAGAAGCCATCCATTCATGTCCCTTCGCGTCGATCCACCAGACCCGACTGTGCGTAAACCTTGTGATCTCTGACGGGTCAACACGGTTTTTCCGATAATCCCATTCTTCAAGAAGTTCCGGATACCCGGAGGCAAAGTCGTTGAATCCCAGCAGAATCTCTTTTCCGGCACAGTATACACAGCCATGGCCGCGGATCCTGCAGGACGGGCTGGAAAGATACGCATGCCCCTTCACGCATTTCCACCACACTTTCTTAGCGCTTGTCACAGCCGTTTCTCCGGGATCTGTATCATTCCGTTCGAAATCCCATTCGGAAAGCCATTCCGGCACACGGCTTCTGATATCATTTACACCTGGTTCCACGATATTCCCGGCGCAATACGGGCAGCCACTCCCCGAAGTACGGCTGTAAACGGCGGCTTTCCAGCTGTGCCCTTCACTGCATTTCCACCAGACTTTCCGGGTGCTGCCACGGCCGAAGATTTCCGGCCTGAGCTCCCCGTTTTTTTCATAATCCCACTCCGAAAGAAACGGTGCGTTTATCGACACCAGGTCGTTATAACCCAGAAGGATTCGGTTCCCCGCACAATAAGGACAACCCCGTCCTTTCTGCCGGCCATTCACCGAAGCCGCCCACTCATGCCCCTTACCGCACTGCCACCATACTTTCCTCCCGGAATGGCTTGTCACGTCAGCCGGTCCAAGAGCCCCGTTTTTCGTTCCGTGCCACTGGGCTGCCAGTTCAGGACTTACTGTAAGAAGATCATTCATCCCCCGTTTTAACGCGGCCTCTCTGGCACTGCATATGGGACACCCATGCCCCTCTGTCCGGTGATAGACTGCCGTCTGCCAGCTATGGCCGGCTTCACATATCCAGTAGATCCTCTTACCGGAACCCGGAAGGACCTGTTCCGGTGAGAGGTCCCCGTTTTTCTCCGGATCCCACTGTGCAGCGATTTCCGGATACAGGGAAGCCAGGTCTTTTTTTCCTGAATCCATGTCAGGGGTTTCCATCCTGCGACACCTGCCTTTCCAGTTCCTTCTGAAGTCGTTCCTGCCACGACAACACCGGGGCAGGCGTTTTCTGCCGTCCCCGGAACGCATCCGGTTTTTTTCCTTCAATCAGTTCCCCGAACTTTTCCGGCTTGACTGCATTCTCCCCTTCGACAGGAAGCCCGCTTTCCTTAAGGATCTGGTTCGCGATTCCCGGATACAGGTAGGTGCGGAGCATCCTCCTGAGATATACGTTCTCCCGTTTCAGGGCAGTGTTTTCCTTCAGCATTTCTTTCCCGTTTTCCTGAAGGCGGGCGTTTTCTTCTTTCAGGGAACGGATCTTCCCATCCAGTTTTCCCTTTTCCTGCATGAACGCCCGATCCCGTGTTATCAGCGCTGACGCTTCCATATATGTCCGTTTCCAATAACCATCCATCCTGATCAGGGTCTCCTTCAGTGCCTCCACGGTGGTGCACTGTTTGAGGAGTCCTTCGACATCAAGGCTTTTATACGCCGCCGCTAGGGTTTCCTCCCTGCGCATCTCTTCAGAGTTTTTCAGTTCTTCAATACGCACCACGGCTTCCCGGCACCTGCTGAAATCATACGATTTCACGGTATACCCCTTTTCCTCCGCGTAGGCTTCCAGGCTGCTGAACCGGATTTTTGCCGCGTTACCCGCCGCCTTCTCTTCATAGTAGCCATCCACCAGTGCCACCAGCACTGACGGCTCCAGTTTCCTTGGTCTTCCCATCACACTTCCTCCTCATAATGGCCTGCCAGCAGCGCCCTGTATCGTCCCGCGCTCGCCTGCAGCCGCAGCATCGCTTCCTGTATGGTTTCCGTATATCCAAGGCTTTTCCTTACCTGCTCGATCATCCGGAACAGATAAGCCGCATCGGCATCCACCTTCTGTTTCGCCTTTATCTCAAGATCCATGCGGATCCCCGGTTCATCCGGCCTGTAATACCGGCAGTCCCTGCAGTTCCCCAGCGTACCGTCAATGGAATAGCTGTCCAGGCATCCCGTCATGTCACCGTCTTCTATCCCCGGGTACATGCACCAGCCCTTCCCCATACGGGCTCCGCCCGCCGGATCGGCCGCCGGGATCAGGAACGATCCCTCCATTGACGTACCGCTGTAGCCGCCATGGTACATTTCCAGGACGCTGCTTTCCACGACAGCGGACATGTTCGCATAATAGTTGGAGCTGATATCCAGGTCTTCATGTCCGGCCAGTTCCCTGCAGATCACAGGGGATCCGCCTGACAGCATCAGGTTGATCATCGCAAGGTGCCGTGTATCCCCCGGATGTACCGGGTATGCCTCGTCACCGAAAACCTCGCCGCAAAACTTCATCAGCCTCCGCCGCATCTGGGTGTATGTGAAATATCCGGACGGTGTTTCCCGATCCGGGACAAGGAGCGTACCGATTGCGGGAAGGACCTTATCCTTCGTCACTTCCTGATACCACCGGATCTGACGGTACAGTTCTTCCGGGATCTCATAGGTTTTCGGCTCATAATCCTCATCCAGCCGGTATGCGATCCGGCGGATTCCTTTTTTCAGGCGTGTCCGCCGGATTGTGATCGTGTACCTGCCTTCCTTCATGGAAACGCAGGTCCTGGGCGTGACAAGGAATTCGGTCGCCCGCAGCGGCAGCACGCATGTCAGCTTCCACCAGAAGTACACCGGGAAATAAAACTCCTTTTTCCTGTCGTCTGCGTACTCCCAATACTCCTGAAGGGACTTGTCGAAACGCAGGAAATACCGGAAATCCGCCAGTTCCCTGTGCTCCTTTTTCTTCTTTTTCCTGGGTTCTTCCTCCAGCATCTCCATGACATAGTCCCGGATGTCGTTGCTTTCCGGCAGGATAGACAGGAAGCCGGCTGCATGGGGTTTCATTTCATCATCCGGCCGGCATAAAGCCTCCTCCGCATCCATTTCCGCCAATGCTTTCAATTCTTTCAGCACTTCCCTGATAAAAGGGAGCGTATACTTCCCCATCAGGAAAACGACATATGCCCTCAGGCACTCGCCATAGCATGCCGCCGTGCAGCCGACCCAGGGTTCGCAGCAGTTTCGGAACATCAGCTCATTAAACCTGAAATCATATGTGGTCCGGGCAATCTCGTTCGTGGCCTGCCAGGCATCATCCGAATAACTGCCGGTGATCACGCCGCGGCTGCGGTAATCCTCAAAGATGTTTTCCGCCTTCTCGCGTGTCTTTGCATCGAGGCATGTCACCGGGCGGTACCTTACATAGTCTGCCCTTGCCTCAGTATCCAATACGATCTGCATCCCGGATCCCTCCTTCCACCATGTCCCGTATCATTTCCATGTCCGCCTCCGGGTACAGCTCCGGGATGCTGCTGATCACCTGGAGGATCGCAGGAACAACCGTATGTTCCAGGATCATCCTGCTTTTTTCTGCCTCTGCGCCCGTTTTAGACAGCCTTTCCCCATTCATCCTGACGTATTCCCTTACCAGGAGGTGCGTGGCTGACTTCGTATAGATTTCACAGCCGCAGCCGATGCAGCAGCTCCTCGCGGCACGGTCGCAGGGATAACCGGCCGCCGCCCGGACACAGGACATCCCTTCCTGTTTGCCCGGGGCAGCCCCGGCTGCGATCTTCTGCAGTGACTGTGCCAGGATTTCCCTGTCCCCTTTGCGGAACAGCCCCTCCACAACCTCCTCTGCCTTTTTAAAAGAGGCGGAAACGGCGGAAGTAATCTTTTCGATCTGCCATGCGGACAGCCCGACAGCGCGTATCAGCTCTGTCTGGCCGCTTACGCCAAGCTCCCTGTACGCTTCCCCCTGGTACATCTCCAGAAGTATCGCGGGGATGAACCCGAAAATCCCCCTTTCGAACATCTCCCTGAGGATGAATTCCGGGCTGTATCCTGTGAAGTTCGCGTCCTTCAGATATACATCCGTGATTTCGGGCAGGGTGCCGATCCCTCCTTTATGGCTCCTTGCCAGGGCCGCCATCATATATCCCTTCGGCCTTCCCGGTCGGTCATCTGCCAGCCATTCGATCCCCTGGAGGTACGCTTTATTCGCCCGCCGCGAAGAAAACCGCTTCCTTTTCCCGACCGCCGCGGCAAATCTTTCCCCAAAGAACCGGTGGATGTCCTGCAGTTCACATCCTGTCCGTACAAACGGGTCTCCGTCTTCCCTGAATGACACGGACAGCGCTATGATCAGCCCCATGGGTTCCAGGAGACTCTCCGGGATGAAGAACTTTATATCAGCAACCATCCCGTGCCGCCGTACTTTATGCGGTTTACGTGACAGCATTTCCTGCCGGAATTGCACTTCCTGCGCGATCCCGCGCAGCGTTGCAGGCTCTGCTTTTTTCTCAAGGATCATCTGCCTCATCTCATCAGGCGGATACGGGAGGGCAGGAACCGGGAGACGTTTCATATCCGTTGTACGGATACCGCTGACAAAGTGCAGCGCCATAAACAGCCAGAGGTCTGCATATCTGCGGTTCCCGGCCGCCTTCTCCACTAACTTCTCCTTCTCCCATGCTTCCGGGTTGAAAATCGTGTATGCCATGACGCTGAAGTCCATGAGCGGGTAGGAAGAGATGTCCGCCTTTATGATCTGCCTGCTTTTAAACTCGTATTCCCATGAGGACAGGCTTTTTCTGCCACCGCTTTTGAGAAAAGCCGCCAGCAGTTTCATATCGGCCAGCGAAAGGCTCCTGTTGGCCGCTTCAACCAGTTCCCTGAGGTCTTCCTCCGGATACAGGGCAATCTCCCGGTCAATGCCGGCGAGCAGGAAATCCAGGAACTTCCATCCCTGTGCATAACTTTCCTTCCCCCTCTCCGCGAAAAAATCCGACAGCCGGCGTGCCGTATCCGGATACTTTTCCCGGAAGGCTCCCAGCAGCATTCCTGTCTTTTCCTCCCCGGTTCTCTTATACGCCTGAAGCCATAAACGGATCCTGCCTTCCGCCATCACGGCCTCCTTCAGCGGTTTTTCCGGATCCATGCCAAACCACCCGTTGCTGTCGAGGAAGCAGAGCAGGGCGTCCCTGTCCGTGACATGGCTGCCGTTATACAGGGAGCCTGTTTCCGACGCCATCGTCTTTACATCCGCAAAGAAAGCTTCACACATCAGCCTCACCCCCGATCTCCATGAGAAGCTGTACCAGCTTTTCATTGCTTTCTTTCAGTTCCCGGTTAAGATCCCCCTTGTTCTGGAGATACAGGAACGCCGTTTCCGGGTTCCTGTCCCCGCGGAAGGACTGGATGCTTCCGATATCTTCGCCGCGCAGGACCAGCTGGACTGTGAACCAGTGCCGCAGGCAATGAGTCCCCAGGCTGTTCTCACAGAGCAGCTGCCCGTAGATACGCAGCTCCGGATCCTCGCTTGCAAGCAACGCCGGGCGCAGGTGGTCATTGACAAGGCTCTTGAACTTTTTCCGGTAGCTTTCATACGACATCGCCTTCCCCCGGCTGTTTACAAACATCGGGGCGTATTCCTTTTCGAATTCCACGCCCCGCAGGTACTCCTTATGAAGTTCGTAAGCCCTGCAGAAGGCTTCCCGGAAAGCAGGATAGACACGCTGCACCCGCTCCTTCTTAATCTCCCCGACCTCTGCGCCGTCACTGCGCAGTGCGAGCTCCCGGCGGAGGTCGATCGATACCTCACGGACGTTTCCATCCACTTCAACAAACCGGATGCCAGGGCCGAGCGGGCTGGTTTCCTGCCGTACATTGCATACTTCCCCGGCACGAAGCCCCGCAAACGCCTGAAGGCACAGGCCAAACGCGATATCCTTGGCATAGCGGAATGCCATCGGGAGCAGAATCTCCACCGCCTTTGTCGGAATGTCCCGGAACGTCCCGTCATGGTCTTCAATGCCGGTCGCCTGGAACGCCGGGATAGGCCGCTTCACCATTTTTCCTTTCCTGGACACCACCGTTCTTTCCGTATAAAGATCTGCTTTTCTGACCTTCATGAATCCGCCATACTTCGATGACAGCTTTGCCATGAACGCTGTCACGGTTGAAATACACCGTTCCACGCTCTGGCGGCTGTGGTGGGGTCCGTCCGGGAGCTGCTCCATTGCGTAATGGTCAAAGTACTCTGCCAGCATCTCCCTGGTGATGCTGAACACATGGCGGATCCCAAACCTTGCACCATGATCCACCAGGCAGTAATTCAGCATGCCGCATATGAAGTACAGCTTTGCCTCCGGATTCGATGTGAGCGGCCGGTATGTCCCATTTACGTACACCCCCGCATACTCCTGAAGCCGCGTAAAACGAACGATCACCCCGTAACCGTTCTTGATCACAATGAAGGAGCGCGTGTAGATCAGCCCATCCTCCGCCGTGTTCCTGACAGAATAAACAGCGTACCGCTGATCCTGCTCAGGCGGGTTCATCTCCATTAGATCACCCATGTTTGTTCCTCCTTTCCGCCTCTCCTGAGGCACATGGGTAGTCTAACTGATATCCCCTGCCAAACTCATAATCGACAAAACTCTTTTCCTTCAAAATCGACAAAATAGTTTTGTTTCTTCTCCGTTTTGTCGATTTCCCGGAATCATCGACAAAACCACGGTAGTCCAGTGTTTATGCGGCCTGACGGCCTATGGCGAGTTCTGTCGGAACCTTTCCGGTTACATAAATCCTCCTTGTGATTACGATATTGAATGTTGTAATGCTGCAAATTTCCAGAACCGGTGCACTTTCGGCTCTGCTCTGGAAAAGATAAGAGCTGGCCTTTCAGTCAGCTCGTTGAAAAGTTACGATTCTTCTGTTCGGATGCCTTCCCTTATCCCCGTAGGTAGGGGATCTTGCTCTGCATTTCATCTGCTCCCTCGCTTTCTGATATGCATCTGTCACACTTTGGTTTGGCCGCCTGCTACTTCTCCGGGACAGTCCGCTTGGATCTTGTCTGTTTTTCTGCCTGAGGTGCCTTGGCGGCCTCTCCCTTCTTTTCCTTCAATGCGCCAAGGATCGAACTCCGATCTCTGTTCTTGTACGCCTCCAGCATCGCCTTCAGTTCTGGGTTCGGAATCTCCCGCACATCCCTGCCCCAGATCTTCTTTCCGTCTGGTCCGGTACCCGTGATCACCGGCTTGCTGATCCTCGTTGTCCCGTCCTCCGGAAGCTTCATCCACACGCCCTTGCCAAACTGGTTCTCATGAATCATCTTTGGCGAAATCACAAAAGATGCCCACGGCGATTTATCCGCCGGATCCACATTTGGAATTTTCACTTCAACGAACGGATGCCCACTCTTTGATGTAAACGGCTCACCGACCAGTCCCTTTCCAAACTTGATCGAAATCTCCTTCTTTTCCTGTGCCACCGGAAAATCACCCGCCTTCATCTGCTCCTCTGCTTCCTTCACCCAATCCGGGATATCTCCCGGCATTAACGTCTGCTCTTCTGCCATCCGTAGTTCCTCCATTTAGGCAAAATAAAACGCCTGTCAGCCCTGACAAGCGCAAAACTTACCGTATTCTTTCTCAAGTCTTATACTCCTTCCGGTCAGATCCGAAACATTTGTCCTTATGCTGCCGAACTGCCAGTTTGCCGATTTTTCTGCTCAGGGAGCGGTTTCCAATACCTGATACCGCTCATCTCCCCGCAGTGTCATCCGATGGTTCAGGTATTTCTCGACATCAAACCAGTATTTCTTGTCGTAATCTGCAGTGAGTCTGTAGTTCGGATGCTTCGTGAGATCATACTTATCGGACAGAAACGGCCGCACGCCGCGCACCTGTACGATGCATTTGCTGCCGTCCAGAACCGCCAGTTGATCCACACTCATCAGATCGTGCCCGAGCTTCTGGTAATTCATGTTGTAGGACTGAGAAGTCCCACGGGACTCCCCGGTGTTGTACATGTCGATGGTTTCCTTGCCCAGGGACTCATTGAGATCCTTCAGCGTCGTCTTCTCCGAACCGCCTAGGAAAATCTGCGAGTCGCAGTTGCCGATGATGGTGTCTGCATTATCCTTGTAGATAGACTTCAGCTGCGACTTTGCCTGCAGCACGAGAACAGCGCTGATCTCACGGGATCGGATCGTCGCCATCAGCTTTTCCAGATTCGGAATCTGACCGATATTTGCCATCTCGTCGATGAGGCACCGGACATGCACCGGGAGTCTTCCGCCATAGACATCATCCGCCTTCTCACAGAGCAGGTTGAACATCTGTGTGTAGATCATGCTGATCAGAAAGTTGAATGTGGAGTCTGTATCTGACATGATGAGAAACAGAGCCACCTTCCTGTCTCCCAGTGTGTCCAGCTCCAGCTCGTCATATGCGGTGATCTCCCGCAG
>JAZASQ010000071.1:0-9234 GCA_036343235.1 Lachnospiraceae bacterium | reverse complement strand
TCGATGCTTTCTTCAACTTCTTCTGCCGATGCAATCCTGTTTTTATAAGCAGTCATCATGATGCCAAGGGTACCGACAACTTCGATGTCCATTTGCTTTGCTATGCTACGCACCTTATGTTCATCCAGCAGCATAAGATCTGCTTGAGCCTCAGAATACAGGACTATTGCTTCACTTTCACCAGCGTCCAATCCTGTAGCATTGCGAAGAATATTCACAGCTTCAGAATTTTTCACACTCGTGATTCGAATGAAATCGCATTTCTTTATTTGCTCAGTTTCATTCTGAAAACTCTCATTAGTAGTCAGTTCACGGTATACAGCCTCAGGGATATCTATTTCGTTATAAAGCTGTCTTAACCACTCAATGTGTCCCGCCTTCATCAAGGCGATAATCGGCGTAGTATCAGAAACAATAATCATCCAAGTTTCGCCCTGACCCTTTCAGCAGCCTTTAGTTCGTCATCAAACTCTTCATCTGTCATATCGACATAATCGATACCCATTTTTCCGTAAAGAGTAATAAGATCAAGTTTGTTCATTCCCAACATCTCTGCGGCACGGCCAAATGAAACAACCTCATCCTTGATGTAAGGATAGAGCAACATGGCATCACGCTTTTTTTGAGCCTCATCATCCTTTACAACCACAAATCGAACTATCTGTTCCGGGACTTCAATACTTACACTTTTTGTTGCTACCGACATGATATCAGCTCCTTTCCTTACTTACTCACAAAATAAGTATACCACGCCAGCCTCCGGATAGCCATTTAAGATATCTGTTTATGTGGTGACACGCGGAAGCGATTAATTATTAATAAATTCATTTGATATGGTGTTTCGCCATTCGTTCTTCAAATATACCAACGACGATTTCCCGTAATTCTTCCCGTTCCTTCTCCGGCAGGTCCCCATCCTGTTTTGCAACAGCATATAAATCCGGATGCTCATTAGCAATCTTCTGGACGGTCTTTGTGGTTGCATGTTTCCGGACAAAGAAGGGGGGATCCTAAAGCTCCTATTGACTTTCACTCTATTTTGTAATATCTTTGTAATATCTTCAGGCGGCACTTCGCCGTCGCTGCGTTCGCAGCAGGGTCTCTCCCTTCCGGAGGGTCTCGATACTCACTTTTCTTTTGTTCCTGTCGCGCGATGGGAATAGAAATGCACCCGTTCAGATGCTATAATCGAAAGGAGAAAGCGTTTGGAAACAAAGAGAAAAACTTACGACGAGCTCACCTTCACGGATGACTTCATGTTCTGTGAGGTCCTGCGGAACCACCCGGAGCTCTGCCAGGAACTGGCGGAGCTTATGACCGACAGGAAGATTTTAGAAATCCACCTGCCTGAGGCGCAAAGGCAGGAAAAGTTCCTCTATGAGGGCAAGGGTGTCCGCTTCGATGTCACCTTTGAGGATGAGGCGCATACGGAATACGACATCGAAATGCAGACGGTCCTGAAGGCAGGCCTCTCCAGGCGCAGCCGCTATTACAGCAGTATGATCGACATGTACCATCTGAAACGGGGGACCGAATATTCGAAGCTCCCGGACTCGTACATTGTGTTCATCTGTCTGGAGGACCCGTTCAAGAAGGATATCGCCCGGTATACATTCCGTGAAACATGCGAGGAACTGCCGGACTATCGCTTGGAAGACGGAAGAACTACGATTTTCATCAATTCCAAGAGCCCGAACGGGGCTTCTCCGGAACTTATTGCACTTTTTGATTACCTGAACGGCAAGGCGCCTGCTTCTGATCTGACGAAAGCCATCGAGCAGGCGGTCCTGGACCAGAAGGATAGTGAAGAAGGGAGAATTCGGTATATGACTCTTGAAGAACACTACAAAGAGGAACGGGAAATCGGAATAGAGATAGGGACGGAAAAGGGTATAGAAATCGGCCGGGAAAAAGAACGGTCAGAGATGATTCAAAATGCCGTGACTGCAGGAAAATCGGTGGAGCAGATTGCAGATTTCTTAGGGATTTCTGTAAAAGAGGTTCAGCAGCTTAGCCAGCTCTGATAATGGAGCCGGGGCTGTTCTTGCTCATTCTCAGCAAATGCCGCCCATCATCTGGGCTTGCAGCACCTCATTGGAGAGAAGCAAGTCGCAGAGACAGGCGTTTGCGGCAAATACCGCCCATCCGCAGCACTTTTTGTTTAACATTTCTTTCTCGGATGGGCGGGATTTGCGCGATTCCGCCGCGTGAGCGACTTGATTCCCTCCTATGAGCTTCTGCAAAGCATAGAAAATACAACGGGCCTGTGAAAAGCTTCACAGGCCCGTTTTTTTGTCATTTTGATTTTCCGCTGATCTCCGCCAGCTTCTGGATGGCGTGGCCGGCAAGAATCAGGTTCTCGTGCTCGTCCATGAAAGACGTGGTCTCGGGGTTGACCGGCTCCGGCGCAGCAAACTCGTTCATGATATTGATGAGCTTGTTGTAATTGAGCGGATTCTCCCCGTCCATGGACAGGAGCAGGTGGTAGACCCCGCCGTCCTTGTAAAGGTAGTTGGGGCCCCCGTAGAAGGTCGAGATAAAGGGCGCTATGTCCGTGATCTCGTCAATGCTGTTGAAGCGGAACATGCGGATATAGTTGGCTGTGGAGCCGGATTTCCGGGCAGCGTCAAGGACCTTCTGCAGGACTTCAGCGAAGTTCTCGGCGCTGATGGCGGGCTTTCCCTTGCCTTCCGCATTTGCTGCAGCGGCCGGCTCAGCGGATTCCTCTTTTTCTGCAGAAACAGCTGCGGGTTCTTCTTCTTTCTTTTCTTCCTGCACCATTTCACCCAGCTGGTCGGCAGGGATTTCTTCGACTTCTGCCGGTTTTTCGTCAACTGCAGCTGTCTCTTCCAAAACATTTGTATCAGCCGTCCCGTTTGCGGCAGGCGCGTCGTCCGCATCCGCTTCGGTGACCTCTGCGGCCTCTATGATATTTCCATTCTCGTCCAGCTGGGCGCCGGCTGCAGAGAGGACGCCTTCGGCCAGTTTGGAGATGGCCTCGGATGCGGCCTGCAGGGCGTGAGCGTTGTCCGTGAACTGCTCAAGGATTTCGTGGGCGCTCTTCGGCTTTCCCGGCACGGGCGCGGGGCCGGGCTGGTAGCTGTCGTCCCCATCCCCGTCGGGCCAGAAGTCGTCTTCGTCAGCGTAGTCGCCTTCCTCATCGTCGTCCTCATCCGCATAGACATCCCCTGCGGGGGAATCCGTGAAGTCCGAAAAGCGGGAATCCATCTCCTCCGGGTAGGAGACCGTCTTCACAATGAGGAGGAGGGAGTCCTCGGACACCGGCACGGCCTCAATCATGAGGGGGGTGTGATCGGGGTTGAAGTTGAACTTGTATGAGGCCCATTGCATCAGGTCCCGGATGAGGGCCGTTGTTTCAGGCGTACCGTAGGCCATGGTGTCCAGACGCAGATTCCTGGCCTGAAGATCCTCTTTTGACAGAAAACAGTGGAGTTCGCTGTCACTGCACCGCTCAATACGCATATCCGGCTCACATCCTTTCCATTAAAATTGCAAAACTTTGTACCTGTTTTAATACAGGCATTATAGCATTCCTGGCCCTTGTGTAAAACAGTTCCAAGGCTTTATAGGTAATTAAATTTCTATAAAAAAGTGACGCCGAAATATTCAGCGCCACAGACACTTAAAAAATTATTCTTCTCCCTGTCCGACTTCCGCGGCGCGGCCGAACCGTCGGTAGCGAAAGAGAGCGGGACAGTGTTTAGAAATTATTATTCTGCTTGTCCGACTTCCTGGGCTCCGCGTCGGCGAAGCGGGTGTATTTGGGCAGCCAGGCCAGACGGACGGTTCCGACAGGGCCGTTTCTTTGCTTTGCGATGATGAGCTCGGAGATGCCCTTGTCCTTGCTGTCCTTATTATAGTAGTCGTCGCGGTATATGAACATGACGACGTCGGCGTCCTGCTCGATGGCGCCCGAGTCGCGGAGGTCACTAAGCATGGGGCGCTTGTCCTCACGCTGCTCCACGCCCCGGTTCAGCTGGGACAAGGCGATGACAGGGACATTTAATTCACGCGCGAGCGCTTTCAGCGAGCGCGAGATCTCGGAAATCTCCTGCTGCCGGGAGTCGATATTTCTTCCGGATTGCATGAGCTGCAGGTAGTCGATGATGACGAGCTGCAGGTCGTTCTCGTTCTTATATTTGCGGCACTTGCTGCGAAGGGCGGAGACTGTGATCGCCGGGGTGTCATCTATTATTAATTTCGAATTCGCAATCGTGCCGGCCCCCTGCATGATGGCGTCCCAGTCGGTATCCTTCAGGGTTCCGGACCGGAGGTTCTGGGCCTCGACCCCTGTCTCCAGGGACAAAATTCGGTTCACAATCTGGTCGTTTGACATCTCGAGGGAGAAGATTGCTGTCGTCAGGCCCTCCTGGATGGCCACGTGCTCGGCGATGTTCAGGGCCAGGGCCGTCTTTCCCATGGAAGGACGGGCCGCGATCAGGATCAGGTCCGAAGGCTGCAGACCCGCGGTCTTGAAGTCCAGGTCCGTGAAACCCGAGGGGATGCCCGTGACATTGCCGCTCTGCTCCGAGGCCTTCTGGATTTTTTCCAGGACCTTCGTCACGATCTTGTCAATGGGGGTCTCGTCGCTGACGCCCCGCATGCGCACCAGGTCCGAAAGCTCGTGCTCCGTCTCGTCGAGGATTGCATCGACGCTCTCCTCCTGCTTGAAGCAGAGGGTTTCGAGCTTCTGGTTCATGCGGATGATGGACCGCAGCATGGAGCGGGACTTCACGATGTCCGCGTAGTCCTTGACGTTGACGGTCGTCGGGACAGCTGCCACGATGGAGTTGATGAACTCGACCGAAGCGTAGGTCTCGGGCAGGGACTTGCTTACAAGGCGGGACTGGAGGGTGACCGGGTCGATTTCCTTCCCCTCCCCGTAGAGCTCCAGCATGGCCTCGTAGAGGACCCCGTTTCTTTCATAGTAGAAGTCGTCTTTCGTCAGAATCTCGCTGACGGTCAGGACGGCCTCCCGGTCCATGATCATGGAGCCCAGCACGGCCTCTTCTGCGGTCCGGTCGTTCGGCATGGTGCGGACGACCTGGGAGGCAGCAAGGGCGCTCTCATTCGTCCCGGCCGCGGGGTCCGAATCCATGGGCGGAAACGGCGGCATTTCAGGCATATCGCTGTTTTCGTAGCCGTCCATATCAGTTCATCTCTCCGACATGTACGTGCAGGTCCGCAGTCACCTCCGGGTGGAGTTTAATGTGGACCGTGTAATTCCCGAGCGCCTTAATGGGGGCGTCGATAATAATCTTCTTCTTGTCAACGTCCAGGGAGTGCTGCGTCTTCAGAGCCTCGGCGATTTCCTTGGCAGAGACAGATCCGAATGTCTTTCCGCCCTCGCCGGTCTTGATGGCGGTCTCGACCTTCAGGGTCCCCAGCCGCTTCGCCATCTCCTGGGCGTCCTCGAGGCGCTCGGCCGCCAGCTCCACGTCGTGCTGCTTCTTGAGTTTCAGGTTGTTCAGGTTCGTGGGGGTCGCTTCCACGCCCAGTTTCTTTTTGAAGAGGACGTTTCTTGCGTAGCCGTCGCTCACCTCAACGATTTCCCCCTTCTTGCCGTGGGGACGGACATCTTCCAAGAGTATTACTTTCATTTTTTCTCCTTATTACTAATATAGAACCCTTTGAGCGGACGGTGTCCTGCCTTGCAGAAAAGACAAGGGTTTCTGTCCGCCTGCACGGGGAATGTCAAAATTTGCAGGAATGGGCGGGGTTTACATTAGTCATGACTTTTCTTTGAGTTTGATGGTGCCTTCCTCGATCATCACGTCGATGATGTTCTCGATCTTGCGGATGACATCTTCCGTTGTCGCATTTTCAATCTGGGCGCCCGCGATATTGAGATGGCCGCCGCCGCCCAGGCGCTCCATTATTTGTTGAACGTCAATCTCGTCTATGGAGCGGGAGCTGACGTAGATTTTGCCCTTATATAAGGTCAGGACGAAGGAGGCCTTGATGCCCACGATGTTCAAGAGCTCGTTGGCTGCCTGGGCGCCCACAATGGTCGGGCTTTCGATGCCTTCGGCCCTGTTCACGGAAATGGCGAAATTGTCCCGGTAAACCGTCGAGTCGCGGACGATCTCGGCCCGGGCCTTGTAGGCATCCATATTTTCCCGGAGGAGCTTCCGCACCCGGATCACATCCGAGCCCGACCGCTTCAGGTAGGCCGCGGCCTCGAAGGTCCGCACGCCGGTCTTCGTCATGAAATTGTCCGTATCGATGAGGATGCCGGCGTAGATGGCGTCCGCCTCGGCCGCCTGCAGCTTGATGTTCTCGCTGAAGTACTGGAGGATCTCCGCGATCATCTCGCATGTGGACGAGGCATAGGGCTCGATGTAGGAAAGGATGGGGTTCTCCACCTTCTCCCCGCCCTGTCTGTGGTGGTCAATGACGACAATAGACTTTGACTTTTCAAGGAGCTCGGGACACTCCGTGTAGGAAGGCCGGTTCGTGTCGACCACCATGACCAATGTGTTTGCCGTGAGAAGCGACAAGGCCTGGTCGGAATTCACGAAGAGGTCCGGCGGGTAGCCGTGGTCCGGGGTGAAGAGGTCCAGGATGGGGCGGAGGGATGTATTGATTGTATTGAGGACAATATGGCACTCCTTCTCGAGTTCCCTTGCCGCGCAGTAGACCCCGATGCCGGCGCCTACCGCGTCGATGTCCGAAATCTGGTGGCCCATGACAAGGACCCTGTCCCGGGAACCTATGAGCTCCCGCAGGGCCTCGGCCTTGGCTCTGGCCTTGACCCTTGTATTCTTCTCGACCTCCTTGCCCCGGACGCCATAGTAGGAAATGTTTCCATTATCCTTGATGACGACCTGGGAGCCGCCCCGGCCCATGGCGATGTCGATGGCTGTCCGCGCGAACTCTGCGTTCTTCCGGTAGGTGGCCCCGTTCACGCCGATGCCCATGGAAATGGTCAGGTCGGTGTCGTTGCCGAGCTTTGTGGATTTGATATCCTCCAGAATGGAAAACTTATTCTCCTCGAGCTTTGAAAGGTACCTGTACTGGAAAATAATGAAGTACTTGTCCCGGTCGCTCTTCCGGATGATGGCGTCGGCCTCCTGGAAGTACCGCGTGACCTTCCGGTCGATGACTGCGGTCAGGAGGGACCGCTTCACTGCCTCGATTTCAGCGATCGTGTCTTCATAATTATCTATATATAATAATGCGCAGCACATGCGCTGGTCTTCATTCTGCTGGCGGATCTGCTCGCTCTCCGTGATGTCGAGCAGGAGCATGGTGTAGAGGGCGCTCGGGTCCTCCCGGCGGCGGATCATGGGCTTCGCCCCCTCCGGCTCGTCCACGGTGTCGTCCCCGAGGTGAACCCTCGAGAAGAGAGCCCGGTAGCTTCTGTCGTCTTTCATCACAACGGCATCAAAATCTGTCCCTTCCTCCCGGTCCAGCCATTCCCTCGTGACCTCAGGGAAAATGCTTGTCACAGACTTCGAATACGTCTTTTCCTTCCCGGTCAGGCCGCAGAACTTCTCATTCTGCCAGAGGAAGCGGCCCTCCGTGTCCAATATGGCATAAGGCAGCTCGAAGTGCTCCAGGAACTGCTTCTGCATGGAGGCGTAGTCCGTCGCCAGGCTGGTCATCTCTTCGGACAGCATCCGGGCGTTCCGCCGGTACAGGCCCACGGAAACCATGGCATACACGATGACGATCAATACGGATATGATGCCCACGGTCGGGTCGTACCAGCACAGGAAGCCGGCCCCGGCCGCAAAGACTATGATCATGTAGAGGGGCGTCCGTAAATACGGCGTCACCCCGCCGTTATATTCACCTGCATTCATGTGCAAGGACCTCTCTCATTTTCTGCCGAACTCATACTTCTCTTCCGGCAGGACAATCCCTATTTCCTCGTATGGGTAATTTGAAGATATTATAGCACTTATGGGCCTGTTTCCAAAGCCCTGGAAATGAGATGAAAAAAGCAGCCCAAGCAGTTCCATTTCTCGAACTGCTGAGGCCGCCTGCACTTTTTATTTATCCTTGTAGTGGGAACCGCACTGGATGATTTTCACCATGCCGTCTTCGATTTTGTAAACGATACGGTTCTTTTCATCGATATGACGGCTCCAGTATCCGGCCAAATCCCCAGTTAACGGTTCCGGGTGCCCGATTCCCTGATATCCGTTGCGGTCTATATCTTTTAAAAGCCGCTTGATCTGACGAAGTGTCTTCTTGTCCTGGTCCATCCAGTACTCAAACTCTTCCCAGGCGTCATCCGTCCAGGCCTTAATCATCTAAGGGTACCTCGTGCACTGTACCACCGGTTCTTTCCATTTCCTCTTTGTTTTTCAGCAGGCGGGCCATATTTTCTTCGCTGTAAAACGGGTCAGCCGTAATCTCAAAAGGTATCCTCTGCTCTCTGGTCACCTTCGTGGCAAACATGGTATATGCAGCAGTAACGGTAAGCCCCATTGCTTTACAGGTCTTTTCCATATTTGCTTTTAAAGTTTCATCCATGCGGAAGTTCACCATTGCCTGTGCCATATTGCAACACCTCCTTGTCACTTGCATCTTAACAAGCATTGATAATAATTGCAATCATTTTCTTTCATTTGTTTTCGATTGCTTTACATTATTCTCATTGCGCATTCACAAGCTTCGTGATCAGCATGCCGATGCGGCAGCGGACCGCGTCGTCGAAGTTGCGGAGGTCCAGGCCGGACTCTTTCGAGAATTTCTCGATCCGGTAGACCAGGGTGTTGCGGTGGACGTAGAGGGAGCGGGCGGTCTCCGCCAGGTTCAGGCCGTTGTCGAAGAGGGTGTTGATGGTATTGATGGTCTCGCTCGGCAGGTCGCTGAAGGAGAAGTCCGGAAATTCTTCCGCCAGGTACTCTTCGCATGCGTCTTTCGGCAGTCTTGAGACCAGTTTCGAAAGGCCCAGGGTCCGATAGCCCGTGCAGGGGTCCTCCATACCGAAGAGGTCCCGGATGTGCATGGCGGCCACGGTCCGGGAGTAGGAAGCCGGCAGCTCCCGGAAGCCCTCCACTGCGGCGTCGTAGGCCACTGTTGCCGAAGCCATGCCCTCGGTCTGCAGGGTGTCGTGGATCATGGCGGCCGTTGAGGCCAGGTCCTCCCCGGAGACCATCCCGCCCGGCTCCGTGATCAGAACCATCTGCCGGTCTCCGGCCCGGACCAGGGAATTGCGGGGAGGCGGGAAGAGGCCGGCCAGGACGGACATGGTGTCAG
>JAZASQ010000070.1:0-9380 GCA_036343235.1 Lachnospiraceae bacterium | reverse complement strand
TTGGCATTATCATCGTTGCGCTTGCCGTATTTTTACTACCCGGTTTGAGAGAGATTGACAATACGCAATAATCAACTGCACCTTTTTCTATTACTAAACAAAATGCCTGGATGGTGGTTCTGAAAAACCAGAACCGCCGTTGGGCTACTCCTGATAGGGGTATCTTGAAAATGTGTCTCGGATTAGGCAGACAGTGCGATTGCACTGTCTGCCTTTTCTGTTGTTTTCGCAGTTTCTTCTTCGATGATATCTGCCGTATCCTCAGTTAAGTCGAAGTCCCGGAACTGGATGCGCACCTTCTGCGGGGAGTGCTTGGAGTATTTGACTTCCTTTTCATAGACGATGATCTTGGCGACGAAGGTATGGAGCAGTTCCGGGGTCAGCGCGTCCATGTCGGTGAAGCGCTTGGCCTTGGCGATGAAGTTCCTGGCGTTTGCGACGCTGCTCCGCAGCTTCTCCAGTCGTTCCGCCTTTTCAGGGATGGATTCGGCCAGCTGTTTCTTCTCCTCGGTGTAGGCGGCGGAGAGCATTCGGAACTGTTCGCTGGTCACCCGCCCCAGGGCACTGTCCTCGTACATCCGCTTGAACACCGTATCCAGTTCCCCGGCCCGCTTCTTCATCGCGGACAGCTCCCGTTCCACCAGCTTGATCTCTTTCGCCACCTCGGAGGACTGCTTCTGCTGAATGTATTCCGCGAACTGCTCTGGATGGCTTCTGGCGAACGCGGCGGCTCTGCGGATGGTTTCCAGTACGATCTCCGTGAGCGCGACCTCACGGATATAATGCCCTGTACAGGCTTCGGCGCCGTCTTTCTTATAGGTGCGGCAGGTGAAGTTGTTCTGTTCCGGCTTCATGGTGTGGGCGCGGTGCAGTACCATGGGCTTTCCGCAGTCGGCGCAGTACACCAGGCCGGAGAACATATCCTGCTCGTCCATGTTGGTGCGGCGGCGCTTGTGGGAACGCACCTCCTGCACGATGTCCCATGTCTCCTGGTCCACCAGGGCCTCGTGAGTGTTCTCAAATACGAGCCAATCGGACTTGGGACGCTCCCACTTCCTCTTATCCTTATAGGACTTAGAGCTGTACCGCATATTGACCGTGTGCCCAAGGTAAACCATGTTCTGAAGCATATCCGCCACCATATCACTGGTCCAGTTATACGGGTGTTCCGTGTTCAGACCGGAGTGGGAGATCCCGTACTTGGTGCAGGCGTACATGGACGGAGAGTAAATGCTTTCGTTCTTGAGCTGTTTTGCGATCTGGGACGGTCCCATGCCGCTGGCGCACATGGCGAAGATGCGTTTCACGACCATGGCCGCTTCCTCGTCTACCACAAGCGGAGATTCCTTTTCCTCTCCCTTGCGGTAACCGTAGGGAGCGCGGGTCCCGACCCGGACGCCCCGCTGCGCCTTAGCGTTTAAGACTGCCCGTACCTTGCGGCTGCAGTCCCGAACGTGCCACTCGTTGAACAGGTTTTTGAACGGCATCAGCTCGCTGCTGGTTTCGTACAGGGTGTCCACACTGTCGTTGACGGCGATGTACCGCACATTGTTGGACGGGAAGATCTCCTCAATGTAGAGCCCGGTGTGGAGCTGGTTTCTGCCCAGACGGGACAAGTCCTTGGTGATGATGACGGCCACATTGCCGTTTTCCACTTCCTCCATCATCTCCTCGAAGGCGGGACGGTTGAAGTTGGCGCCGGAGTACCCGTCGTCAATGAAGAACCGGGTGTTTGAGAAACCATTGTCATCCGCATATTTTTTGAGGATGAGTTTCTGATTCTGAATGCTGTTAGAGTCGCCCTCCAGATTATCATCACGGGAGAGACGGCAGTATAGTGCTGTGTATTTCTGGTTTGGCTGTAACATTTTGACCTCCTTCGATTGGCCAAACCGATTGAGAGATTGTAAGGATACAATACTCTCAATCGGCTCGGAAGTCTATTGGAACCCGTGATCAGGCGGAAAGATTTTTCGCGTCCTCGGTCAAGTCGATGACCTGCTTCATCAGATCGGAGAGCTTGGCCCTTCCTCTGGTGCCAAACTCAGCGCAGACAATGTACTCTCTGCCCGCGACCTGCTGGCGGCGGCTCTTGACGATCTTTCCGTCGCATTCCTCCACCAGCGTATCCTGCACCGCCTTGGCGGAGGGAATGTCCCAGTTGTCACGGTGATCCTCACCTTCAAAACAGCTTCGTTCATTGTAGTTGTAGCGATATGCCATATAGTCTCCTTCCTCATGCTCAGTACATGATCTGCTGATAAGTCTGTTCATCTTCGTGATCGTCCTCTTTCTGACCGAGGGCGATTTTCTTTTCCTTTTCTTTGCGGAGCGTTTTGCTGTCTGCGTGATGACGCATGGTGGTGCTGTCCATCACAGGTCCAGCAGACTGAGACTGCTCCAGTCTCCGCCCCAGGCCCACCACATCAGGAACAACACTGCCAGCGCCATCAAAATGGTCACCACCGTCGGCCAGTCCGATTCCGGAAGATGCAGTTTGGGCAGTCTGATGCTGGGGATGGAGAAACGCTTCTCTTTCTTCTTCCCAGCCTGTTCTGCCATCTCCTCCAGACGCTTCACCGCTTTCAGCAGTTCGTCCATCTGCGCCCGTGTCGGGAGCTGCGCCAGCGACTCGCTGATCTTCTTCTGGTGGCCGGCCTGTCTCTCCGCGTGATACCCCAGCGTGTAGAGGTACTCCACCAGATCCTCCCATTCCTCTTTCGTGGGATACGCTTCGGGCGGAGGCGTCGGCTCCTGCGCTGTCGGCTGTGGTGTAGACTGTGCCGTCTGAACGGGCTGGTTCAGTGCCATGAGCTCGTCCATGGATAATTTCTTCTCTGATCCTGAATTCATATTCCATATTCTCCTTCAGATATTTGTCCCCGAACAGCAGGCGGTCACGGCACTGCCAACCGCTGGGTGTGGTGTAGGTGATGTTTTTCCGGGACTTCTCCCAGCGGACTTTGAAACCCTCGCTCTCCATCAAGGCAATGAACTCATTCCGGCTGGAGGCGTGGCGCATACAGTCGTTGATGATATTCATGAGCTGCAGTTTTTTGCTCTGACCACGGGCCGCCGTGTGATACTCGCCAATGGTCATGGTTTTTGTTTTCTGCTTCTGCTCCCTGGGTTCGAACACAGGAAGAGAAAATTCCATGCACACCTGATCGTTGCGCTGCCGCAGTTCCTGAAGCTGCTCCTTGGCGATGTGCAGTTTACGGCCAGAGTCGAAGTTGACAGAGTTGATCAGGAAATGTGAGTGTATATGCTCACGGTCAGTGTGGGTACAAACCAGAACCTCACAGCCCTCGTAGTACTCGGCCAGCTTCAGCGCGGCGGCATGAGCGGTGGCCGGATCGACCGCTTCGTCTTTTGGGAAGCTCTGCACCATGTGGTAGAACATCACACCGTCGGTTTTGTGGTAGAGCCGCTTGGTCATCATGAACTCGGAGTAGACACTTTCCGGCTGACAGTTGATCCCTGTGACCAAGCGCTGCCCCTCGAACTGTGTTTTCTTGTCCTGCATGGTGTAGCGCATCACGGCGCCCATGCAGCCGCTGCTTTGGCCACGCTTGTAGTTGGTGAACGATACGATAGCCATTGTGTTCACCACCGCTTTCGTTCCAGGATCATCCGGACGGCATCACGCAGTTCAGAGAACACCTGAAGCACGCTGTCCAGATTGATAACAGCGACTCGTCCCATGTGCGCCAGAGTGACGAGCTGATTCAGATTTCTGCCGATGGACTTCAGCTCCTTCAGCACTTCCTTCAGCCCGTCGATGATGACGACCTGCTTACCCAGACAGCATGCAGTCACATAGTCGCTCATGGACATTCCGGAGCGCTTTGCCAATTCCTTGATGACCTCCCGGTCAGCGGAAGCCATCCGGGTACTGAATTTAATATCTTTTTTCATTTAGATCCTCCAAGTCGTAGATAAAGTGGGTCCGGGCAACTGCCCGGAAATTATGCGGAAGGCGGGCGGCGGCTGTGCCGACGACCAGACAATTGCGATGCTGGCCCTCCCAAAAGGGAGGAATTTTCGCTCTACCGCTTCCGCTCAAAATACGGGCAGGCCAGGAGCGTTACCCGGTAACTCTGTTTACAGGGATGTTTGCACCGCAGACAGATTTTGTTATAGGAAACATGCCCGCTGGGCGTACGGAAAAAGTCCCATTGACTGGTTTGCTTCATAATTTTTGATGTACCTCCACATCTTTAATTTTTAGGCGAGATCCCCCTGCTTTTCGGGGTAAATCCCGCTTCAGCGCCGTTTATTTCTCGCGGCCGGGTGGTTACGCCTCCCGCTCTGCAAAGCCGCTCAAATCGGCTCACAGGCGGGAACAGGGTCGCAAGGGTCGATTTCCGGGGCACCCTGAGAATCGTCACTATAGGCACGGCGCAGCTCGATGATTCGCTTTCCGTTGCTGCGCCGAACGGACACTAAAATACCGTTTTTGCTTAGAGCGTCAACACTTTGCAGAATCATGCGGGACACCTTCTTCGGCGTGATACCCTCCCGTCCGTCGGGGTCGATCTTCTGGGACAGCTCCGTGGGAGTGCCGATAAATTCAGAACGGGAAAGGATGTGCAGGCCCCGAGAGAGCAGAGAGTCCACCACAAAGTTCAGCGGCTGGAGCGGCTGGCTCATCAGCGTCTCGCCGTCGATGGTGTGGAAGCGTTTGTCAGATTGTTTCATTTTGATTTCCTCCTTCGTTGTTTTGGGCAAAAGAAAGCTCCCACGAAAATGTGGGAGCAGTATCCATATTGCATTTTCAACGGAGTCCCTTTGCCCTTCACTTGATGATTCTTTGGATTCTGATAAAATGAGAATGTCATAAGACAGCATCAAAATATATATAGGACAGGAGGAACAAATCAATACAACACATAAGGAGATCAGCACAATGAGGCATTTATTGAGCTGCGAATTTAATATCGATACCGCCTGTGTGGAGCTGTGCTTCGCTGACGGCAGTATGATTTCTATAGACTGCACCGCCGCCCAAAGCGAGGTGGCCGACAATATGTACCAGCGGTCAGAGCTCGACGATCTGATTTACAACGATCCGGCAGCATACCTGAAAACCGTAACAGAATATAAACCTCTGGATTGATGGCCAGAGATAAAGCAAGCCGCCTGTGCGGGCATACTAAATGCTCGTACAGGCGGCTTTTTCTCTGGTTCTATTTTTTCAATCATTCTACAATCGTAACGTTAGCCACAAATCGGTAGATGACGAACGGAACCAGCATACCCAGAGTAACTCCGGCCAGCGGGCTTCATGCAAGTGACAGAATTTAGGACAGGAAGTCTACATCCAAGACACTTTGTCTGTAACTGCTTCGAAACAGTTGCATCATCCCAGAATCGCCTTCATATCTTCGTCCGGCGTTGTGATCGGTGCAATATTGTACTGTTCCACCAGAAAGGAAAGCACATTGGGAGACACAAAGGCAGGCAGTGTGGGGCCAAGGCGGATGTTCTTGATGCCCAGGTGCAGCAATGTCAGCAGGATGCTGACGGCTTTCTGCTCGTACCAGCTCAGCACCAGAGACAGGGGCAGCTCATTGACGCCGCAGTCAAATGCATTTGCCAGAGCCACAGCCACTTGAATGGCGCTGTAGGCATCGTTGCACTGGCCCATATCCATCAGCCGGGGCAAACCGCCGATGGTACCCAGATCCAGATCGTTGAAGCGGTACTTGCCGCAGCCAAGGGTCAGGACGACGGTATCGGCAGGGGTTTTCTTCACGAATTCGGTGTAGTAGTCCCGGCCGGAGCGGATGCCGTCACAGCCGCCCACCAGGAAGAAGTGGCGGATGGCGCCGGCCTTCACAGCCTCGATGACCTTATCCGCCACGCCCAGGACAGTGCCACGGGCAAAGCCGGTTATGACGGTGGCACCGCCGTTGATGCCTGTCATGGGGCGGTCTTCGGCGTAACCACCCAGCTCCAGTGCCTTTTCAATGACGGGCGTGAGGTCACGATCCTCACCGATATGGACGGAATTGGGAAAGGACACAGCCTCGCTGGTAAAAACACGGTCTGCGTAGCTGGCCTTGGGCGGCATCAGGCAGTTGGTGGTGTAGAGGATGGGAGCGGGAAGCTCTGCAAACTCCTTCTGCTGGTTCTGCCATGCGGTGCCGAAGTTACCCTTCAGGTGGGGGTACTTCTTCAGCTCCGGATAGGCGTGAGCGGACAGCATTTCGCCGTGGGTGTAGATGTTGATGCCCTTTCCTTCCGTCTGCTCCAGCAGGCACTTCAGGTCGTAGAGGTCGTGGCCGGTGATAACGATGAAGGGGCCCTTCTCGATGGTCAGAGACACGGTAACAGGAGCGGGTGTGCCGTAGGTTTCCGTATTGGCCCGATCCAGCAATGCCATGATGGTCAGGTTCTTTTCGCCCGCCTCCATGATAATGGGCAGCAGCTCCTCCATCCCCCAGTCCTCGCCCAGGGCAAACAGCGCCTTGTACAGGAACTGATTCACGGCTTCGTCCCGGTAACCCAGGACGCTTGCGTGGTAGGCGTAAGCGGCGATACCCCGGATGCCGAAGAGGATCAGGGATTTCAGCGACCGAATATCCTCCTGGGCGTTCCACAGTTTCTTCATGTCGTAGTCGGCGGTACGGCCGCAGGCATTTTCGCAGGTGGCACAGTCAGGAACCATCCGCTGCTTTTCGGCATGGACCCGGTCGATCAGACCCCGAAGAGCCTCGTCGTCGAAGTTCACATTGGTCAGGGTGGAGAACAGGCTTTCCTGCACCAGCTTATCATCTGCGGAGCCGGTAGTGCCGCCGTCTGTTGCTCTGGCCAGGCCGATCAGGGCCCCGGTCAGCGCATCCTGAAGCGCAGCGTCAGCGGCAGTTTTTCCGCAGACACCGGCCTTGCCGGTACAGCCGCTGCACCCAGCGGTCTGTTCGCATTGAAAGCAAAACATTTGAGGATCCATTTGGGGTTCTCCTTATATCATTTTTTATTTCATTTTTCCATCAGTGGTAATCGTAAGCGTTCGGAAGGGGATTTCCTTCCCGCTGCTGTCAAGCGCTCGTTCAACCGCTTTTTCCAGCCCGCCGCAGCAGGGGACTTCCATCCGAACCAGAAGAATGTCCCGAATGTCATTTCCTTTGAGGATCTGAGACAGCTTTTCCGAATAGTCCACACCGTCCAGCTTGGGGCAGCCGATGAGAGTGATGCGGCCGACGATAAAATCCTCATGGAAAGAGGCATAAGCATAGGCCGTGCAGCTGGCGGCGATCAGCAGGGACGCCCCCTGAAAGTAAGGGGCCTGGATAGGGGCCAGTTTGATTTGGACGGGCCATTGAGACAGCCGGCTTTCGGTCTGCGCTGCATAACAGTCGCAGCTTTGACGGGGAATGCTTCGTGCTTCTGTCCCCGGACAGCCACAGGGGAGCGGATGCTCCTGTTTCTTTGCCAGAACTGCTGCATGGTCGTAAGCAGCGGCTTCCCGCTCTGTAAAAGAGATCGCTCCCGCCGGACAAGCAGGCAGACAATCCCCAAGACCGTCGCAGTAATCGTCCCGGAGCAAAATTGCTTTCCCATTTTCCAGACCGATAGCCCCTTCGTGGCAGGCTTCCACGCAAATACCGCAGCCGGTACAGGCGTCTCTATCAATTTCAATGATTCTCCGAATCATGTTCATTCCACCTCCATTTGTTGTTCCGGTTGACACCGTACTTGAATGATACTAAAATTTAAGCAACAAGTCTGTTTGATTTCAAACAAGGAGACTGAAAATGAAAGCATATTTATCGCTTTTGAAGCATACCCCCTTTTTTATGGCCATGTCAGATGAGGAGATCCTGTCGATCCTTCAGTGTATGAGCGCTGTTGTAACACCCTATCCCAAGGGTAGCTATATCCTGAGAGCTGGAAACAGCACCGAGGTCATGGGAATTGTCCTATCCGGCTCCGCAGTCATTGTTCAGGAGGATGTGTGGGGACATCGGAATATTCTGGACATTCTTTCTCCCGGAGATTCCTGTGGGGAGGTATTCGCCGCCTCCATGGGGAGTGTGCTGAATGTGAGCGTGGTCGCCGAAGCCGATTGCCAGGTGTTGCTATTGAACATCAACCGCATTCTCTCAGCCTGTTCAAATACCTGTTCCCACCATGCTCAGCTGATCCGCAATCTGGTCAATGTGATCGCAGGCAAATCTCTGCGGATGCATGATAAAATCAATCATATCAGCAAACGATCTACCAAGGAAAAGCTCCTGTCTTACCTGTCATCGGAAGCAGACCGGTGCGGCAGCCTGTCCTTTACCATCCCCTATAACCGCCAGCAGCTGGCGGACTACCTCTGCGTCGAACGGGCCGCCATGTCGGTGGCGCTTTCTCAGATGCAAAAGGATGGGATACTTCAGTACAGCAAAAACAAATTCACGTTGTTCACATATTCATCGGATTGATTTAGAATGAGCCGGCTTTGAGAAACGGAAAAACAATTTTGCATAATAACGCAAGCCGCCTGTGCGGGCATGGGAAATGCTCGTACAGGCGGCTTTTTGGGTGTCTATCTATTTTTAAAATGATAATTTTAATTACTTGACCGAATCGGTTATTGGTGTTATATTATAAATAACCGATTCGGTTATTTCGTTGAAAGGCAGGGATCAAAGTGGAAAAATTTTTGGCGCTGACGGAAGAAAAGAAAATGACGATCCTGAACGCAGCACTTCAGTGCTTCGGAAAATTTGGTTATGAAAAAGCATCCGTCAATGATATTGCAGTGGCTGCTCATATCTCCAAGGCATCCATGTTTCAGTATTTCGGAAGCAAAAAACAGCTCTATATTTATCTGCTGGAATACTGTAAAAAGGTCATTGAAGAAATATTTGAAAAAGCACATCTGGATTCCAAAACGGATTTGTTCGACAGGATCCTGGCATCCAGCCGCATGGAAATGGAGAGCTTCCAAAATCAGCCCTTCACCCTGCAGTTTATTACCAGCGTCTGGGAAGAAACTTCTCCCGAAGTAGCCGATGCGCTGGTGATTCTGACAGAGGAAGCCTGCAGCTTCAGAAACGATATGGTTCTTCGGGAGGAGGACGCTTTGAAATTCAAAAACCCGGAGGATGCCCGGCCGGTATTTCAGATGCTGCTTCTGATGGGCGAGGGATATGCGGCCCGGTACCGTGGGGCAAATGCTTTTGACTTTGAGACCGTCATGGATGATTTTGAGAAGAACATCGCAATTCTGCGGAAAAATTTTTATAAGGAGGAGTATCTGAAATGAGCGAGCCAATCATTGTTTTGGAAAAGCTGACCAAGCACTATGGGAAACATCGGGGAATTGACGGACTTAGCTTCTCTGTTGACCAGGGCGAGTTTTTCGGCTTCATTGGCCCAAACGG
>JAZASQ010000069.1:0-9404 GCA_036343235.1 Lachnospiraceae bacterium | reverse complement strand
TGATCCTTCATCCACTGGGCGCCCTGCGCCATCTTCATTTTTCTCATGCGTTCGTCCATACGAAGACCTCCTGTTCTACACGCGTAATAAGCGTATCAGAACAGGAGGATGCTTCCTAGACGTATTCTATTTACCGGTTACGAAAAGTTTATCTCTACAGACCATTACAATTGAAGTGAAGGGAATTACGCCATCTACCTAGATACCGACTAAGATTAGGACCGTTACCAGACGAATCAGAAATATGTCAATGGCATAAACAACATCATGGAAGATGCGTTCGCAGAATTCCTGACGATTGGTAAAGAACAGGGGGCACACTATGGACGACTATCATTACATGGGTATGGAGCACTTTGACGGCGGTGATGACCGCTGGGACTTTGACCACGACGGAAAACTGGACCTCTTTGAACGCAATTCCCGGATGGCCTACGATGACATGATCCTCGGCGACATGGAAGATGATGACACAGATTCTTTCGATGATGACGAGGATGAAGATGACTTCGATGACATCGACGAGGATGAGGACGAGGACGAGGATCCGGACGGCTTCGATGAGGATGAATTCTCGGATGATGACGACGGGTTCGGCGATGACGATGAATTCTGAGCATCCGATATTTGAAGAAGGATAGGGGAAAAAGAATATGAGGGATGAGGAATTTGGGGTAATGGGAGAAGTACCGCGGTCTGAACCTCTGAAAAAAAGGAAACCGATTCAGAAAAAACCGGGTACTTTGGCGGATGCCGTTTCTGATTGCGTGTACGAGCACGGCATTGATGTTATCTTCGAGGATGCTGGGACGCTGGATGACTATTTGTTTGCACGTTCAGTCAAACCCATGGAAAGAAGGTATATCGGCAATCTCATTGGCTCCGGCCTGGCGGAGACTATTATTGATCGAATCAATGAGGGCAGCGATGGCATACCGGGAAGACAGGAAGTGATTCAGAATAAGGGCGACACCAGGCTTCAGAACGATCGTCTGTATGAGATCGCAAAAGAATTTGCCATAGGCCTGCGGCAGGGCTTGCTGCGCAGCAAAGAACGCTTCGGGAAAAAGATCTGCAATACGTTCAAGGAAATGCGCCGTGAATTCGCTGCGGCGAATGGCATAGATTATTCTGAAGAGGATTGCACGAATCCGGAGCCCTGCAGGGGAACATGTCCTTACTGCGAGGGCAAGAACAAAGAACTGCTGGACAAAGCGGATGCGCTCAGCCGGACGCAGGAGATTATCTACCCGGAATTTCATTTAAGAAAATCATGAACCAGAGTACATATCCGGCAATAATGAACTTATCACGTCATCGCATTGGCACGGATGGCAATGGAGTGGTTACCCTGGTTCCGTTTTGGGGTTGCCCGCTTCATTGTAAATACTGCATCAATGACTTCTGTCACGATGAAGCACAAAAGCCATTTGAACTTTCTCCGGAGGAATTGTATGAGAAACTGAAAGCGGATGATATCTATTTCCGTATGAGTGGCGGGGGAGTCGTTTTCGGCGGAGGCGAGCCCTTGCTCCACCCGGAGTATATTGCCGATGCCGTGAAATTATTTCCTTCAGGCTGGAGCGCCCGGATTGAGACCTCTCTTTATATCAGTGATATTGAACGGCTGAAGCCGCTCATATCGCGGATTGATCAGTGGATTGTTGATATCAAGGACACAAACCCTGCGATATACAGGAGTTATACGGGAAAAGATAATAATATAGTGCTCAGGAATCTTTCCCGGCTCAGCGAATGGGCGGGAAAGGAGAGACTGCTGATCCGGATTCCACGGATCCCCGGTTACAATGATCAGAGAGCTATAGAGGCATCTGTTGAAAGGGTAGGCAGCCTTGGAACTGTGGATGTGTTTAACTACAAGGTCCTGAACGGAGAAGAGGTGTGATAATAATATGAATGACTCCCATCATACCGGCCGCCATACTTTCCTGGCCATAGCTTTTATCATTACGCTGATTTTCATTTTTGTGGCCATCGGCCGTGTCATTGAATATTCGAACGAACAGGCCCGCTTAAAAGAGCAGGAACAAAAGAAGCAGGAGATGATCGAGAGCATCCGAAAGAAGACCTCTACGAACTCCTCCGGCGGCAGCTCTTCCTCCAGCTCCGGTTCCACCTATTCCGGCAGCGGTTCATCAAGCTCGGGCAGCAGCTCCTCGAGTTCCGGCACCTATTCCGGCAGCAGCTCAAGTTCAAACAGCTCCTATAGTTCCGGTTCGACGGGCTCCGGCTCAGACAGCTCCTCTTCGTCCGGCAGTTCGTCATCTTCCGGCAGCAGCTCCTCTTCGTCCTCAGGAAGCAGATCGCATACTTCGACTTACCATGACAATTACGACGATGGCTACAACGACATTTACGAGGACGATGATTACGACTGGGACCGCTACCAGACGGACGAGGAATATGCCAACGGCGTAGACGACGCCATGGAAGACGCATACGAAGAGTTCGGGGATGACTGGTAGAATGTGCCCGGATGAGGAGTTCGGGGATGACTGGTAGAATGTGCCCGGATGAGGAGTTCGGGGACGATTGGTAAAACGCGCCCATTTCACGGCCTTCCGCAAATGTCGCCCGACGGGTGACCTGCGGGAGGCCGGTTTTTCATATACTGGCATCATCCAGGCTGAAAAATATTGAATTGCAATTTGCCCCTTGACAATAGCCCTATTTTGTAATATTTTCTTAACATATCAATCGACAGCACATCGCTGTCCGCTGCGCTCGCAGCAGGGCTTGTCCTTTCCGGAAAGCCCGGGATTTTCCATTATTCATCTGTTTCGATACGGAATCGAAAAGGACGATTTCAAAGAAGGCAGTAAGAATCTAGGGTTTATGGTATAATACCAGGAAAAGAGGGGCTATGGGGGAACTGAAGGAGAAATCCGCCCGGGACGGTGAATATTTTGATCCGGGCATTGATCTACCTTGCCGAGACCTATCGCAGATATTCAAGGGACAATGCCATAGACCTTTATTCCTCGACAAAGGCTGAACTTCCGGTTCCGGAGCTTTATGTTATATATACCGGCGAGAAAGATGGCCCGGACTATATTTCCCTTCAGGATGACTTTTTCGGTGAAGCATCCGGTATCGACGCCCGGGTAAAGGTCATCAAAGAGTCGGATCCTTCCGATATCGTTGGACAATACATTATTTTTTCAAAGGTCTTTTCAGAGCAGATCAAAGAAAAAGGCAGAACCCGGGAGGCAGTCGAGGCGGCCATCCGGATCTGTGTTGACCGAAACGTACTGAAAGAGTATCTGAAACAGCACGAGGGCGAGGGCCGAGTCGTCCAGTGGACGACGTCTTTTCGGCCGACCGGAGCGAAGCGGAGAAATAACTATGATGATGTCTTTATTTGATCAGGATGAAGTTACGAATATCAGGATTGCTGCCAAAGAGCGGGAAGCCCAGCAGAAAGCCCTGCAGGAAGGCATTCAGGGAGCGATTACGATCATGCGTGACTTGGGACTTCCGGACCGGGAAATTGCGGAGAAGATCAGGGACCAGTACGGTCTAACTGAAGAGGAAGCCGACAAGCTGCTGGCAGTGAAGGCGTGATTTTTTCGGATTGTAACTGGTGGCAAAACCTTAATTAGAGACTGACTTTCACGGCCTTTCGCAAATGTCGCCCGACGGGTGACCTGCGGAAGGCCGGTTTGCATTATTATCATGATGTCACCAGGGCGGTGGTAGGCGAAATGAAAAGGAGGGTTCAGGAATGGACGACGAGGAAAGATATGAAAGGATTCAGCACCGGGCTATCTAAGCCGGCTCCTACAAATTTCACGTTAAGAGAGCTCGATGACCTTATGAAAAAATGCAACTGTGAAAAATTCCAAGGCGGAAGGGGATCCGGTATAGGTTATGTGCATTTGCCAACGAAACGAATCGTACAGTTTGATGGCCCGCATCCGGGGAAGGAACTCTATCGGTACCAGATCAAGGACGTTATAGCTTTTCTAAAAGAGGTGAATGAGATATGAATACGCTGATGAAGTACAAGGATTATCTGGCCAGGATAGAATTTGACGACGAGGACGGGCTTTTTGTCGGCCATGTCATCGGACTGCAGGATTCCCTGAATTTTCACGGGACATCTGTCAATGAGCTTCAGCAGGCATTTGAGGACTGTATTGAAAATTATTTCGTTTACTGCAAGAAGGTCGGCAAAGAACCGGAAAAACGCTATGGAGGCAATTTTAATGTACGGGTTGCGCCGGAAGTTCATCGGGAGGCGGTGGTGAGAGCGGCTGAAGAGGGTGTGACACTCAATCAGTTTGTTGTGGAAGCAATTAAAGCCCGCCTTAAGCAGGGAGGTGCTCATTAAGCCATGTCAACCCGAGAATCCGCTATCGAAAAAATCTGATTGAGCAGCTCTGCGGCGGAGATTCCCAGTGGACCTACCGGCCGGACATCCGGAGCGTTATTGAAGAGTAATAGAACTGACCGGATTGAAGGAAAAAATTTTTTGCCATCTTGCAACATTTTCTTCTTGCTGTCTGTATAGATAGTGAAGGCGCAAGAGAAGGGCCTTTGGAAATGCTTTTCATATTAGACATAAGAAAGAGGTACAAGAGATGAAGGCAAACGTGGTAAAGAAAATGGCAGTCGTTCTGGCAGCAGGGGCTCTTTGCTTTTCCCTGGCAGCATGCGGGTCGGGCAGCAACAGCGCATCAGGCGACAGCAAGCAGAGCGAAAGCACGGCAGACGGTGCGGCAGAGCAGATAGCGACTCCGTTCAGTGAATACGATTCTCTGGAAGAAGCAGAGAAGGCGGCAGGATTTGAGATTTCCCTGCCCGAGACCCCTTCGGATTACAGCGATGTCACCTACAATGTATATGAGGACGAGAAGATGATGGAGGTCATCTACGCAAATGCGGAAGGCAGGGAGGGCTACCGGATCCGGAAGATGGCCGGATCCGACGACATCAGCGGCGATTTCACGGACTACAGCGAGACGAACAGTGTCGACGTAAACGGCAATTCCGTCACCATGAAGGGCAACGACGGAAAAGTTTCGGTGGCCACCTGGACGGCGGACAGCTATACTTATGCAGTCGACATTGATATGGACGGACAGGGGATGGACGCCGATGCGGTATCTGCCCTGATTGCCTCCATTAATTGATACGGAGGGCTTCTGTGGCCGCACTCGCATTGCCGTTCTCGACCTGGGTTTATGCGGAATACAGACTGCTCATATGCTTCATGGCGGATACAGACGCGGCGGCGTCATCGATACCTGGAGAATCGCAACAGCGATGTCTTTCGCATGTTTTGGGTTTATGGACCTGGAAGAATAATGAAGGGGAACAGGAAACTTCATATTGGCTTCATCCTCTCCCTGCTTTTCTGTCTGCTTCTGACTGCCTGCGGGGCAGCCCGGACCGAAACCGTTGATCAAAGCACAGAAACAGAGACAGAGACTGAAACTATTTCCGATTCCGCTGTAAACGTCTCCTCAGCCACTGATGGCGCGGTCGCGATGGACAGCCCGAAGGGTGTGGAAACGTCTTCGGGTGTTGCGGATGGAAAATCATTACAGCCAGAGCAGGCAACTTCTGCCGGTAACTTCAATCCCGCTGCCGTTCCCGCCTATTCCGGCAACCCGGTTTTTGTAGTCAATAATAATACGCCCTACTTCACAGACTGCGACCTCACAACCACGGCCTTTGAGACCTACAGCTCCCTCGACAAGCTGGGCCGGTGCGGCGCAGCCTATGCCAATATCTGCAGGGAAGTCATGCCGACGGAACCGCGCGGAACCATCGGTTCCGTGAAGCCTTCGGGCTGGCATACCGTGAAATATAGCGGCGTCGTGGACGGCAACTATCTCTACAACCGCTGCCACCTGATCGCTTATGAACTTGCCGGAGAGAATGCCAACACAAAAAACCTCATCACAGGTACCCGGTACATGAATGTGCAGGGCATGCGGCCGTATGAGGACGACACGGCCGCCTATGTGGAGAGGACCGGCCACCATGTCCTCTACCGCGTGACGCCGATCTTTGATGGGGACAACCTCGTCGCCTCCGGGGTCCTGATGGAGGCGAAGTCCGTTGAGGATAATAATTTCTCCTTCTGTGTCTACGCCTACAATGTCCAGCCCGGCATCCGGATTGACTACGCAACCGGGGATTCCGCCCTGGCAAAAGTGGCTGACGGGCAGAACAATTCCGCAAGCACCCCGTCTGCGGTAAATACAGCACCGGCGCAGACCGCGACACCGTCCCCTGCAGCCGTGCAGGATGTGACATCGGGCCCTGCAGTCACGCAGGACGTGACAGGCACCTACGTGGTGAATACGAATACAAGGAAGTTCCACCTGCCGTCCTGTACCAGCGTTGGAACCATTAAGGCCAAGAACCGGAAAGACTATACCGGCAGCCGCCAGGCCCTGATCGACCAGGGCTATAAGCCTTGCAAGAGGTGCAATCCGTGAAAATAAATCGTAAAAATCCCACATCTTGTACTTTTTCTATTGCCAAACCACTAGAAATGCAATAAAATTCACTTGTTGTCAGAAGTAAAGCCTTGGGCTGAGAGGGCGGAGCGTATCGCATACGCTTGAAACAGGCCGGTGGAGCGGAAGACGCACATCACACATCACCAGTGTTTTACGAAACCAAAGGAGAAACAGGAAATGAACAAGACAGAATTCGTAGAAGCTCTTGTCAAGGAGACAGGCCTCACAAAGAAGGACGCTGCTGCAGCTGTTGACGCTTACAACGCCATCGTTACGAAGACTCTGAAGAAGGGTGACAAGGTTACTTTCGTAGGCTTCGGTACTTTCGAAGTTTCCAAGCGTGCTGCCCGCACAGGCCGCAATCCTCAGACCGGCGAAGAGATCAAGATCAAGGCTTCCAAGGCACCCAAGTTCAAGGCCGGCAAGGCTCTGAAGGACGCTGTCAACAAGAAGTGATTCGCTGAACAAGCACAAATCAGGTCATACAAAAATCCCTCGCTCCAGTCGGAGCGGGGGATTTTTTAGACGCCTAAAGTGTCTACCCCTATTTATTAGTGGAGCTTATACATTGCTCATATTAAATCACCCGACAGAAATTCTCCGGCAGTCATGGCTGGTACTCTCGATGAAGTATAATCGGTATCTCGTGTGATTATATAGTCAGCACCGCAAGCTATTGCACATTGCATTTGTATTGAGTCCTCAAGGTCATCTGTAGTTTCATCATCAAACGCATTTGTCAACTCATCAATTGTCGGCTCTGCAACCTTAATGATCTTCAATAGGTTTTTGAATATGTTTCTGTGGTCATCTATCGAATAGACTTTTCTTGTAGAGTATATGGCATCTGTAATGCTATGCTCGGAAACATAACCGTCAACCTGTTTGGAAGCGCATAGTTCAAATATTTTGTTTGCGTCTTTGCTCCAGGGGTCTCTGTTAACAATGAAGTCTATAAGGATATTTGTATCAATCAAAATGACCATACCTGTCCTCCATGGCTTCCATCAGTTCTTTTTCGGGGTCAAATCCTGCAGGAGCAGGTTTCCTGAGATCCTCAATGTTTTTTAATGCCTGCATTGCCTCGCTATTATTTGCTGTCTGCCCGTTAAAATTTCTCAAGATAATGTTGACAGCTTTCAGCAGCTCATCCGTTTTTGTATTCTCGGGCATTTCTTTGATATATTCAATTGTTTGGGCTTTGCTCGTGATCATGGCAGTTGCCTCCTTTTTCCCCTCCCTTAAATCAAAACATCAGGCCAGGAGATGCCTCCCTGCTTGCTTGGGGTACTCTATTTGACAGGGATGGCGCAATATCTTTTAGCCAAAGCCCATTATATCATGGTTCCTGCACGGTTGCCATATCGCCAACCGTCTTAGCTCATATTGAGGCAAGGTCTGTTAATAGCGGCTTACCGTACCACCGTCCAGACCTGCATGCGGCCGACGGACCGGTTGGCCCAGGCGAAGTAGGGGATGAAGGTGAGGTCGGCGTCCTCTTCCGAGGCTTCAGCAACCGGGAAGTAGAGGGGACCGAACTCCGGATCGCCGGACACAGTTGTCGGAGAGGCAATACCGGATTCATTCGCGGAGAGCGCATCGCCGGTGTGCGCTTTGCTTTCCACGTGCACTTCCCGCTTCCCGTGCACGGTCAGGGTCGGGATTCCTGCGAGGATGCCGCTGCCGGAGCCTTCCGTGATCTCATCGGAAGGGGAGATTCTGGCAGAAGAAAGTTCGTGAAAATTGTCTTCCTCTTCCAGGCAGTAGACCAGCGGGCCCCGGCAGAGGGCAGCCTTGCCGGCATCCTCCGTCACAGCGGGATTCGCGGCGATGAGGACCGGCGGCATGTCAAGAGTCAGGACGATGTCTGCGCCGGCAGGAACATTTTCTATGCGGAAAAAGCCGTTGCAGACAGTTGCAAACGGGCTGCCGGTGCCGTTATCCGGGCTCGTTGTGTTGGCAGCGCTATTGCCTCTTGTCGAACTGTTGCCAGAAACGAAATCCGCCCCGGAACAAGCTTTATTTTCAGGGCCCCGTTCTCTGACTGCTTTTCCATCCATAGTAACGGTATAGGACCGGCACCAATCGGGGATTCTGAGTGCAAGGGCTGGAATTGTTTCCTTCGCATGGATGTTTACATTATTCTCGAAAGGGTAGGCTGTCGTGACAGAGAACCTCGGTGTGTCTGCGTTCGCGTAGAGGCCGATGTATGAAGCATCTCCGTCCTCGTAGAAGGCGTAGGCGGCCGTCGATTCTATGAGGCGGGCGATGTTCGTCGGGCAGCAGGAGCAGTCGAACCATTTGACCCGGGTGGGCTCCACGTGCTTCTTGCCGGCATCCTTCTCACTGGCTTCGGGGTCGGAGGAGAGGGGGTTGACGTAGAAGTAGCGGGTCCCGTCGAGGGAGATGCCGGAGAGAGCGCCGTTATAGAGGGCACGCTCCATGACGTCGAGGTAGCGGGCATCGCCCGTGGCCGTGAACATGCGCTCGGCAAAGAAGATGAGACCGCAGGCGGCGCAGGTCTCGGCGTAGGCCGTGTCGTTGGGGAGGTCGTAGTCGAAGGTGAAGGACTCACCCGTAGGGGACTGGCCGATGCCGCCCGTGATGTACATCTGGCGGTTCACGATATTGTTCCAGAGGCGCTCCGCTGTTTCGAAGAGTTCCTTGTCTCCGCTTTCGGCCGCCACGTCGGCCAGGCCGCTATACAGATACACAGCACGCACTGCGTGCCCAATAGCTGTATCCTGCTCCACTACAGGCTTTGCGGCCTGGTAGTAGCCGTACTTCATGTAGGAATCCTTCCAGAAGAATTCCGCTCCGGAGGCTTCTTTTTCCTTCTCGAAGTAGAGGGGAGCCTTGCCCCGCTCCCGGATGAAGTATTCGGCCAGGTCGAGATATTGCTTCTTT
>JAZASQ010000068.1:0-9644 GCA_036343235.1 Lachnospiraceae bacterium | reverse complement strand
TCTGGCCATGGGAAAAATGCCGGTCTTCGACAACCTCTGCATCACGTTCGGCACAGCCGGTACGGGCGGCTTTGCCATCCGGAATTCCGGCTGCGCCGATTACACGGTCTTCCAGCAGTGGGTCATCACGATCTTCATGATTCTCTTCGGGGTCAACTTCAATACCTACTACTTCATCTTCGCGGGTGACTTGAAGAAAGCCTTCAAGAGTGAAGAGGTCCGGACCTACTTCAGCGTCATCGGGGCTGCCACGGTCATCATATGCCTGAACACCTACCGGCTCTACGGCAATCTCGGCATGACGCTCACAAAAGCCGCCTTTCAGGTGGGCTCCATCATCACGACAACAGGCTACGCCACAACGGACTTCAACCTCTGGCCGGCCCTTTCCAAGTCCATCCTGGTCCTGCTCATGTTCATCGGGGCCTGCGCGGGGTCGACCGGAGGCGGCATCAAGGTAAGCCGCATCATCATCGTCTTCAAGTCCTTCATCCGGGAGGTGGATTCCTACATCCATCCCAAGAGCTTCAAGCAGGTCAAGATGGACGGAGAACCCGTGGACAAGGATACAGTCCGTGCCACAAACGTCTACATTTCCACCTTCATATTGCTCTTTACGATTTCCGTCCTTCTCGTTTCCATAGAGGGCCGGGATTTCACGACGAACTTCACAGCCGTTGCCTCCGCCATGAACAATATCGGCCCCGGTCTGAACGAGGTCGGCCCCATGGAAAATTTCGGGGAGTTCACGACCCTGTCCAAGTTCGTCCTGATTCTGGACATGCTGGCCGGCCGTCTCGAGCTCTACCCCCTCATCCTCTTCTTCGACCCGGTCATCTGGAAGGACTTCATTCTGGACTCCCGGGCTTCACGGCGAAAGAGGATTGCAAAGATCCGGAAGGCTGTGCGGAAGGAATAATCAGCAAGTCCGGAAAGTAAAGAGGAACAGACAGAATAATTTCAGGACAGAATTAATAAACGGGGCAACACGCACTATGGTGTTGTCCCGTTTTTCTGCTTGCCAGAGATCTTCAGAGTTCCTTCTTCAGTGCCTCCCTGAGTTCGCGGATGCCCATGTCGTGCTCGGCAGCCAGGGTGGCCAGGTCCTCGTACTCCGGCTTCTCCTTCCGGACCCCGTAGCCCTCGCTTACCTTGACCGTCACATCGCCGAAGCTTGTGTGCCGCTTCTCGTAGTGACGGATCAGAACGGCCCGGCGGGTTTCGTACTCCCGCAGGCCCACTGTCGTTGTATGAAGGAATATGAGATGAATAATATCTTCCTTCGCTTCGGACGGACACAGGACCGTGACCTGATAGCCGGGTCTTCCCTTCTTCATAAAAATCGGAGTGAAATAGGCCTCCGTCGCCCCTCCGTCCCGCAGGCAGTCCATGGCAAAGGAGAGGTCTTCTCCTGTCATGTCGTCTACATTGAATACCAGCTCGCAGATACTGGATGACGTGTTGTCCGCATCGCCTGCTGCCGCTCCCAGCATGGCAAAAAGGACATTGGGCCGGCCTGAAAGTTCTTTCGTCCCGGCTCCGTAACCCGAGGCCTGCAGGATTATTTCCGGACCGGATCCGAAGGATGTAACGAAGTATTTGACAAGGGCTGCCCCTGTTGGAGTTGTAAGCTCCCCTACCGGATTATCCTCATCTGTCCGCCGGATCGGAAGCCCCTTCAGAAGTTCCGCTGTGGCAGGGGCAGGCACGGGCAGGGTGCCGTGGGCACAATGAACGCTCCCGTTTCCGACATTGACAGGCGTCGCACAGACCTGGTCCGGGGAAAGCTGCTTCATCAGAATTGCCGCATTCATGATATCGGCGATTGCGTCCCAGGTACCGACCTCATGGAAGTGAATGTCCGTCACCGGCATCCCGTGTACCCTGCTCTCTGCAGCAGCAATGGAGGCATAGATTTCCTTCATTGTCTTCTTGATGTCTGCATCGAGGGAAAGCCCGTCAATTGTGCTCTCTATATCCGCCAGGCTGTGGCCGTGATGGTGGGGATGCGCTTCTGTCGGTGCAGTATCCGAAGCGGCGCCCACAGGCGGGTCCGTTTTCCCGGACATATTCTCCACACCACCGGCACCCTTGGCATGACCTTCTTCCCCACCACCGGCACCCTTGGCATAACCTTCTTTCCCGCCACCGACACCCTTGGCATAACCTTCTTCCCCACCACCAATATATACATGCATCTTTGTGGCGGAGATTCCGTTTCTCGTGACAGCTTCCGGCAGCACCCGCACACCGGGCAGGCCGGCCCCGCTGACAAGGCGTTGAAACTCCTGCTGCCCTTTTTCGTCGAGAAGGCTGTACAGGGCACCGGCAAACATATCGCCGGAGACGCCGCTCCCCAGATCAAAAAACAATATTTTCGACATCCGCTGCTCCTTAATATTTGTCAAACGTATTTTGTACTGAAGTCATCACTGCTTCGCGCCTACGTGGTTGATGAGACTGGCCTGGAAGCCTGCGCCGAAGCCGTTGTCGATATTGACAACGGATACTCCTGAAGCACAGGAGTTTAGCATGGAAAGAAGAGCCGAAAGCCCCCCGAAGGAGGCCCCATAGCCGACTGAGGTGGGGACAGCGATGACCGGGCAGGGCGATAAGCCCGCAACGACGGACGCGAGTGCCCCCTCCATCCCGGCGACCGCGATGATGACCGCTGCTGATACGATATCATCCTCGTGGGCCAGCAGGCGGTGCAGGCCGGCCACCCCCACGTCATAATGACGGACGACCTCATTTCCCATGGCTTCCGCTGTAAGAGCTGCTTCTTCAGCCACCGGGATGTCGCTGGTCCCGCCGGTCAGAACTACAATTTTCCCAACGCCGTCCGCTGCAGGAATCTTCCCGAGGATGCCGATTTGAGCATTCTTTTGATATATGAAATCATCCCCGAATGCCCCGGCACAGGCTGCGGCCTTTTCCTCATCAATCCTTGTCACCAGAACCGGCTCCTGTCCGGCCTCCCGGAGTGTTGATGCAATGCCTATGATTTCGTCAGCATTCTTTCCGGCCCCGTAGATGACCTCGGGCACGCCCGTCCTTTTCTTCCTATCCAGATCCACGCTTGCATAGCCAAGCTCTGCTGTCTTCATATCTGTATCCAATCTTTCGTTTTGTTACAAAAGTCCGCCAATATCCTGCAGGTCATTGGACCTATAGGGTTTATAACTGCAAAAGTCCACAATAACCCAACAAATATTTGGACCTATAGGCTTGCCCTGCTGCAAATGTCCGCCAATACCCATCAAGTTTTGGACCTATAGGCTTGCCCTGCTGCAAATGTCCGCCAATACCCATCAAGCTTTGGGCCTATAGGCTTGCCCTGCTGCAAATGTCCGCCATAAGCCAGCAAATATTTGGACCAGAAGGCCTGCTCCACTGCAAATGTCCGCCAATACCCATCAATCTTTGGACCTATAGGCCAGCCCCGCTGCAAAGGTCCGCCAAACCAGATGGTCCGCGCGGCTATGGGATTTACATTAGTCATAAAAAAATCGGGCGGTGAAGGAGCACCCTCACCGCCCGGTCACGTGATTCTAATGTATCATCAGTTGCGGAGTCCTGCAAGAGCCCTGTTGATGAGGGGATAAAGCAGGGCAGCAACAACAAGCCCGAAGGTCGCCTGGCCAAGGTTCGGCAGCATTCCTGCAGCTGCGGCAGCAAAGCCGTAGATAAAGGTCTCGAAGGCGAAGTAGCCGAGGGGAACGAGAATGATATCGGCAAGGCCCGCAAGGACTGCCGCGATGATGAAGTTCTTCTTGCCGGACTTCTTCAGAAGCTTCACTGTGTATTCAAAAATAACGGCGGCAAGAAGGGCAACAAAGGCCTTAATCAGGAAGGTGGGAACCACATAAACCATGTAGCCGCCCAGCAGGTCAGCCAGGCAGGAACCGATGCCGGCTGCCAGGAAGCCCTTCTTTTTGCCCAGGAAAATGCCGCAGAGAATGACGATGGCATCCCCGGGATGAACGTAGCCGGACGTGGCCGGAATCGGAACCTTGATGAAATAGGTGCCCACAAATGTAAGCGCCGCAAATACGGCGGTCAGAGCAATTTCCAGCACCCTGCTGTCTGTCGTCTTCTTCACTGCTGCCTCACTCTTTTCAGTCATTTTTTCCTCCTCTGAAGCGTCCCGTCTTTCAAAAAAGCTTTTGCATCCGCATATCATTCCCGTAAAATCAGGGACGAAATATGAATGTACCTGCTTCATAAAGCCTATCTATCAAGTATGTTATTTTCACGTATAATAGAACTGTAAAAGACCTTTGTCAACCTTTCACTGATTTTATCACAAACAATAATAGCCGGTCCCCGGCATTATTCACGGAAGTCCACGGCAATCATCAATTTTTTCCTGAAATTTTCTTCTTGCATTTCTCTCCGCCCTGTAGTATTATCACAGCACGAACATTTCTTAATATTTTTGCAATCTTTTTGAAACATGTCCGGCGGTCTGAAACACATTTCAGGCCATCAGCAGCCTGCCCATTACACGGACTGGCCCTTCGCCTGCCCTTCTCTGCGGCCGGCACTTTCCCGATATATTTCCACCCGGCAAAAAATTACAGCACCGCCCTTTGTTTAGGAAAGGACGAATCATCTATGTCTGCACTTATACACTCATTTGCCTTCGGAGGGCTTGATGCCTATCCCGTAGACATCGAAACCGTCATTCTGAAAGGGAAGAACCGGATTCAGATCATAGGTCTGGCCGATGCCTGCGTCAGGGAGGCAGGCGAGCGCATTCGGGCCGCCATCACCTGCTCAGGCTACGGCTACCCTTCCGGTCAGCTCGTCGTTTCCCTCATGCCCTCCGAGATGAAAAAACGGGGCTCCCACTTCGACCTGCCCATGGCCCTGGCCGTCCTTGTGGAAGCCGGGGAGGTCCCCTGCCTGATTCCGCCCCGGGCTGCCTTTCTGGGAGAGCTATCCCTTGACGGCCGCCTGCGTCCGGTCAAAGGTATGCTGGCCATGACCTCCGCTGCCAAAGCAGCCGGTATGAAGGACCTCTACATTCCTTTCGAAAATGCCGATGAAGCAGGGCTGGTAAACGGGATACGCCTCCACCCCTGCCGGACTCTGGGCGACGTACTGGCGGTCCTTTCCGGCCGCCTCCCCACGGCTGATATTTCCGCCGGGAAAGGACACTCTCTGACTGCAGGCGGAAGATCCGGGGCGGACAATGGCCCCGCAGGCAGTTTCCCGGGATCGGCCGGCGGGAACGCGTCTTCCGGAGATTTCCAAGTTTATGGGACTTCCGGGACTGAAAGCGTTCCGGACTTTTCCGACGTCATCGGGCAAAGGTCCCTGCTGGGAGCCGTCCTCCTGGCCTGTGCCGGCGGCCACAATCTGATTCTCGTCGGTCCTCCCGGCTGCGGGAAGACCATGATTGCGGAACGCATTCCGGGAATACTGCCGCCCCTTACCGAGGAGGAATCCCTGGAGGTAACGAAAATATATTCAGCCAGCGGACACCTGGACCCGGGAAAGGGTCTGATCAAAAGCCGCCCCTTCCGGGCCCCTCACCACAGTGCCTCCATGTCCTCCCTGATCGGAGGCGGTTCGGATGCCCGGCCCGGGGAAGTGACCCTGGCCCACAACGGAGTCCTCTTTCTTGACGAGCTGCCGGAATTTCCCCGACGGACTCTTGAGGCCCTGCGGCAGCCCCTGGAAAACCGCCACGTGACAGTAAGCCGGGTAGGGGCCGTCCACGACTATCCGGCCTCCTTCCTCTTTGTTGCCGCCATGAATCCCTGCCCCTGCGGTTATTCACCTTACGAGCGATGTCACTGCTCCGATTACGAGATAGCCCGCTATCGGCAGAAGGTTTCCGGCCCCATTCTGGACCGGATTGACATTCAAAAGAGGGTGGAGCCGGTGTCCCTGGTATCCGAAACGGACAGGGCAGGTTTTTCCAGCTCTGAAATGCGGGACAGGGTCTGTGCAGCAAGAGAGATTCAAGCCCGCCGCTTCCGGGATGAGGAAATCAAGACGAATACCGAAATGACAAGTTCACAGATTCAGCGCTACTGCCGTCTGGACTCAAAATGCCGGTCCCTGCTGAATGAAATCTGCGCTGAGCGGGGCTATTCGGCAAGGACTGCAGCAAAATTCATCCGCATGGCCAGGACCAGTGCGGACCTGGCAGGGGCCGAAGACATCCGGGAAAAGGATCTCATGTATGTCCTTTCCGTCCGGGACCTCGATATCAGCAATGCAAAACTGATTGCCATCTGAGCCGGGTGATAATTGTGAATTCGGGATTTTATTATTCACCCGGCATGCCCGAAAAACTGCGCCACCAGTATACCCGGCGCCCTGCATTAATATCATGACATAAAAAGGAGAAAACGAATGGATAGAGACGAATCGAAAAGAGAAAGAGAAATCACATTCCTGCTCTGGCTCATGGCCTGTTCAGGCATAGGAAGTATCAAGACGAACCTCTGCCTCGAAAGCCTGGGCAGTGCGGAAACCGTCTACCACAGCAGCGTGGAGGAACTCTCGAAAATCAAATATGTGACAAAGCGAAATGCCGAGGATATCCTGAACCGGAAACCGGAAATCACCGAAGCCCGCCGGGTCCTGGACCGCTGCCGCAAGAAGGGAATCCGGGTCATCCTGCCCGGGGACATCGAATGGCCCCTTCTCAATCTGCCGGAAGGCCACCAGCCGCCCATGCTTTTTCTGATGGGGGCTCCTCTGCCGCCTGACCTTGCCACGAATTCCCGATCAGTCATCGGCTCCCTCGAACCCACCCAGAGGCAGAAGGACTGCGCCGCAAAGATGGGAATCGAGTGCGCCGAGCGGGGCCGGGTCCTGATTGCCGGCATGGACAGAGGCGTTGCCTCCTATGCCCAGACCACCTGCCTCCAGAAGGGAGGTACAACCATTGCCGTTCTTCCCTGCGGACCGGACGTCTGCTACCCGGCAGACCACCGAAGCCTGTACGAAGCCATCCTGAGAAACGGAACCATTGTCTCACTCTGGCCTTCGGAGGTCCGGGTCTCCCGATACCACTTCCATCCCAGGAACGAACTCATCGAAGCCATGGGAGAAAAGACCGTATACCTTGGCCAGCCGGGAATCATAAGGACCGGAGTTGCAGCCGGTCAGTCAGCTGCCACGGGCTGAAACAGAACTTATGTGCATTAAAAGCGAGGGACTGCAAGCCGCCTGCTGGTCAGGCCAACATTTTGCGGACCGTATCCGCATCGTAAGTGACGGAGGAGATGCCCTCTGTCTCAATCCGATAGAGGGCATTGCCTGCGATGTGCTCGGCGGCCTGCTCTAAGTCCCGGCATCCCGTCTCATTCCGGTAGATGTCCACAATGGAGTGAACGGCGTCCGGCGTGACAAGGCATTCCTTCGAGCTCATGCCCATGCGTTTTAAAACTCTGGGCAGGGAAAAGTCCCGGAAAATGATAGCCTTCTCGCCTGCTGTATAGTCGGGTATCCGAATGACGGAAAAGCGCGAAAGAAGCGGCTTTGAAATATTGTTGATGTCGTTTGCCGTCGCAATGGGGTAGACCCCGTTCGTCGGGATCTGACACTCCATGTAGTTGTCCGTATAGCCGAGATTGTCAAGGAGGGTGAGAAGGGTATCGGCAGAACTGCCCCGCGAGCTCTCGCTGTCCGCCTTGTCCAACTCATTAATAATAAAAACCAGGTTGGAGGATCCGGTCTGGGAGAAAGCCTCCATAATGCGTCCCGGTCTGGCATTCGAGTAGATTCGGCTTGTACCGGTCAAGGCCTCCGGATCGGAAACCGTGCTCATGTCAAAAACCGTATAGGGAATCTTCAGGATTTCCGCCACGGCATAGGCGATGCGGGACTTTCCGGTCCCGGCAGGTCCGGCCAGAAGGAGGCCGTAGGAAGGGAGGGTCCTGGTTCGATTGATCTGGATGATGGTCTCAATGACCCGCTGCTTTACCTCGTCAAGGCCGTAAAGCTCCTCATCGAGAATTTTCCGGGCCTTCACAGGGTCGATGGGCTGAAAGCGGGAAGACTTCCAATGGACATTCAGCATAAGGGTGAGTGCACGCATTGCGTGCTGTTTCTCCTGCTCATTTACCCCGTCCGTGTCGAGGAGGGCGATATTGGAATAGGCCCATTGGCGGATGGTATAGGGGAGGGTGCCGGCGGCACAGCCCATGAAATTCCGGATATCCGTCGTGCTCTTAAGGGAGGGGGCCGGTTCGGGGAGGCTTTCCATAGCCTCCTCTTTTTCGGATGTCAAAATGTGTCCAATGGTGCAGGAAAGGAAGTTGTCGTCTACTTCCCCGTAGTTTCCGTCCACGACATCGGACTTCGCTGCCCGGACGTCACTGACGAAGTAGAGGTCCCGGTTCTGCCGGCCGGTCAGGGTCAGGTAAACGTGGTGACTGCCCAGCCAGCAGAGCATTTCCTTAAAGCGCAGGTCGTAGCTTTCGATGGCAAGGCGCGTGGCCTTTCCGTCGTCCGCTTCAAAGGCCAGGCCCCGGTCCGGATTCGTGAAGGAGCCGGTGATGCGGCCCGAAGGAAAACTGCCTTCCGGAATGGAAAGGACCAGAATGCTCTCCAGCCCGCTCCCGGCGCTGCTCCTGCTGCCCGCTGAAGAACTGTCCCCGGCTGCAGCTCCCCCGGACCCGTAATTTTCCATGCCCCGCCTCCGGTCTTTTTCCGGCAGCCTCTCTATAAGGTTCATTCCCATAAGGGTCCCGAGAAAGTCGTCAATGTCAGCATCCGTCACGGGTCCGTCCCCGTCCTCCGGATGTTCCCAGACGGAGACCATCTCGTTCCAGATTTTTGCATCGGCATTTTTCTTTTTCGCATAGCCGCTGGAGGCCAGAAGCTGAATCAGGGTCTGCTGCTTCATGAAATGAACTCCTTTTCAACTGACTGGCATTGGTCGGATACCTTTCGTCCGCCCATCTGCAGTCCCTCAAAATACCGTTTTTCCTATACGAGAAGCGCCGGAAGCATTTGCTCCCGGCGCATATTAAAAAATTCGTGAGGCATGGGGGATTTGAACCCCCGACAACCTGATTAAAAGTCAGGTCTAGTCCTCCTGCGTACACCAAACAGCCGAAAGCGTTGTAAAATCTGCGTTTCACAAATCAGGCAAACTGATTACTTTTAATGAAACAACCTGATTATACTACTTGATTTTTTCTTTTTCAAGGCAGCAGGAGATAAGAGGCAAAAAAGCTGTTTTAAGGCCTTTTGAGGCCTTTTTTCATTTCTTCGATAAAATATTCAAAAGCTCAAAATTTTGTCGTAAAAACGGCAAATACGCTTGAAAAACGTATATATTTTTCAGGAGAGAGGAAGGGCAGCCCGCACGTTTTCAAGCACCTTTTCTGCTATTGCTCCTGCTGCCGTATCGACAAGAGCATCATAAGCATTTCCATCAAGAATAATTCTGTTGTTCTCTACTCTTGCAAGTATATAGTTGTCAATAGCGCTGTTGCTTGTATCAGGAAAACTGTTGTCTGTCTGTCCTTCCTTTTAAAATGTACCCCATAGTGTGGACACGCTAAAAAGTTTGAACCCTGTTTTTTAGACAGCCTAGAAAGTTGGTACCCATGATGATGGACACGATAAAAGTTAGATATCCCTAAAATTGGACAGCCACAAAAGTTGATCCC
>JAZASQ010000067.1:0-9692 GCA_036343235.1 Lachnospiraceae bacterium | reverse complement strand
TCCATCACGACCCGACGATGAACGCCGGGAACGTGCAGACCGAATACGAGACGAAGTTTTCCTCCCAGGGCCACCCCATCTGCAAGCTGATTGCCCGCCTGAACGACACGGTCGACGAGGAGGAAGCCCCCGCCTGAGACAACCATGCATGATACTTATATAAAACCCGACAATTCCAGGGCCACCGCTATCGGCGGGGGCCCTGTTTCTGAAGATACAGCAGTTCCTCTTCCCGAAAGAGCTGTCTCATCCCCGGAAAAGGTCACCTTTTTTTGTCCCAGCGAGGCCACAGGTGCCTCTGCTCCCAGGAACACAGGCTCAGCCCCCGAAAAGACTGTCCCTCTTTCCGAAAATGCCGCTCTTTTCTGTCCCAGCGAGACCATGCGGCTGGAAATCACAAATTTATTGAAATACTGCGATTTTGCGGGAATCGACGCGGAAAATATTATTCATGAAATGAAAAAAGAAGGCCTCCTCCCCGCGTCGGATCGGAAGGGCGGGAAGAAGGCGCTGGCTGCCTTTCGAAGTGCAGTTTTGCAGCAGATTATTGAGTGAAAGCCATGGACTCACTTTTTCCGCTTTTTTTATGGAGTGAATGCTTCGGACTCGCCTTTCCGCATAATATCATGGAGTGCTATGGACTCACCTTTTTCCACTATATATATTGAAGAAAATGCGGAAAGCTATCCCTTGACCGACGAAATCCTGTCCAGGCTTCCCCGGGCGGAAGTCGTTCCGATTCATCATTATAAGGACATCTTTGACCGGCCGGGTGCGAATGATTCGCCTGCCCTGATCCTTGCCGTGAAGAAGGATTCCTTTCTCTACGACGGCTCGCAGAACTGCCAGGCTTTCGGGGCACCAAGGGCTTTTTACGCCCTGCCGGCCATGGGCTGTCCCTTCGATTGCCAGTACTGCTTTCTGAAGGGTATGTACCCGACTTCAAATATTGTAGCCTTTGTAAATATTGAAGATTGTCTAACGGAAATTCGCGAGCTGGCCAAAGGCGGGCCTGCCCAGGTTTCCCTCTCTTATGAGACGGACCTTGTGGCCATCGACCATCTGACAGGCTTCGTTTCAAAGTTTGCCGCCCTTGCGCCGGAGGTCCCGGACCTGACGCTCGAGATCCGCACGAAGGCGGCGAATATACTGAGTCACCCCCTGCGCCGCCCAAACGGTGCGGCAGCCGATTCGCTTCACCCCCTGCAACGCCCAAACGGTGCGGCAGCTGATTCGCTTCACCCCGGCCAGCCAAACAAGGATGTCCACCGGGCGTCCAAAGTCTTTTCAATGGAGTTTAGTAATAATGCAGACAAAATTGTGGGCGGTTTTTCCGCTGCCCCGAACTTCGTCTTCTCCTTCACCCTGTCTCCGCAGAGCATTATCGACCGCTTCGAAAAGAAGACTCCGGGCCTCTCTCAGCGTCTTTCTGCTGTGAAAGCCGCCCAGGATGCGGGTTTCACGGTCCGCCTCTGCTTCGACCCCATGATTCTGACGCCCGGCTGGCGGAAAATGTATACGGAATTTTTTGGCCGGATCCGGTCGGAGGTGGATTTTGCCAAGGTCCGGGATGTGAGCGTGGGCTCCTTTCGGATTCCCAGGGACTATCTCAAAAACATGCGGAAGAACTACGGGGAGACGGAAGTTTCACTGTTTCCCTATACGCTTGAAAACGGAACATATACTTATGGCGAGGCAGAAACAGAACTCCTGAAAGTGGCTATGGACGGGCTTCTCCCGGTCTTTCCGCAGGAGAGAATCTTCCCGGACTGAAGATACGTCCGCTCTTGCCCCGACCGGAGTGAAGCGGAAACAGCTGCCGCGCCCTTTTCGCAGCCGGAAGAAAAACAGTAAAGAAACTGAAAAAATCCGTAAAGTTTTTCTTGCATTCCGTTTGGCATTGTTGTATATTAGACAAGTCGTCGGGAGACGACCTCATAAAAAGCGCGATTAGCTCAGCTGGCAGAGCACCTGACTCTTAATCAGGGTGTCCAGGGTTCGAACCCCTGATCGCGCACGCGGAGTCTTAGCTTTGTGGAATGCCACGGAGTTAGGGCTTTTTTTATAATCCACACAAAAAACGACCGCCCATCCCCGGGCGGTCGTTTGCGTAGTAGAACTACATTTGTAATTCACTTCAAATGTCGGCTCGACCGGGGTGTAGAGCACCAGCGACGCGGTTTTCAGGGACTCAGCCGCGGAGGAATGGGTGGAAAGGAGAAAAATCTTCTTAAAATCTTGAAATTTCTCTTTCTCCCGCTTTTACCGGCAAACCCGGCCGCCGGCAAGGGAGAAGAATCTTCTTTCAAAGCTGAAATTTCTCTTTTCTCCGCCGTCGCCAGCAAGCCCGGCCGGCAGGAAGGGAGAAAAATCTTCTTCAAATCTTGAAATTTCTCTTTTTCTCGGTCTCGGCTCCAAGCCGGAGCGGCCGGAAGGGAGAAGAATCTTCTTCAAATCTTGAAATTTCTCCTTTTCCCGGCCCTGGCACCAAACCGGAGCGGCCGGAAAGGAGAAGAATCTTCTTAAAATCCTCAAATTTCTCTTTTTCCCGGTCTCGGCTCCAAAGCGGAGCGGCCGGAAAGGAGAAGAATCTTCTTTAAATCCTCAAATTTCTCTTTTTTCTAGTCTCGGCTCCAAAGCGGAGCGGCCGGAAAGGAGAAGAATCTTCTTCAAATCCTCAAATTTCTCTTTTTCCCGGTCTCAGCCCCAAAGCGGAGCGGCCGGAAAGGAGAAGAATCTTCTTAAAATCTTGAAATTTCTCCTTTTCCCGGTCTCGGCTCCAAAGCGGAGCGGCCGGAAAGGAGAAGAATCTTTTCGCTGTTTACGGATTTTTCAGAAAGATAAACTTCTGTTTACAGAACTTTTAGAAACGTTTAATTATGCAACGCCGAAAAAGCATGCTTCTCATTCGGCTACATGATTGGAAAAGATAATGATAAGACACAGAAATAGCCGCCCCACATCCTGACAGATTGAGCGGCTATTTCTTTTTGTAGCTAATCAACTCAGGGCTAACCGTCTATCGGCAGCACCTTTTGTATGTTTACCTTAACACGCGATGGGGCATTTGTCCATAAGCTTTTGAAAAAAATCCTTCCGGGCAGCTGCTTTTTTTTATAGATAATAATATATTACTGCACACTTGCGAACAGCTTCGCGATCTCGTCCGGCGACAATTGCTTGTTGGGATCCGACAGGTCCACGCCGGCGCCGGAGAGGTCGATTTCTTTCGGCGCTGCAGGTGCAGGTTCCGGTGCGGGCGCGGGCTCAGGCGCGGGCTCCGGCTCAGGCGCGGGCTCAGGCTCTGGTGCTGCGGCGGGCGCGGCCCCGCTGCCATTGGCTGCGGCGAAGAGGGCGGCGATGTCGTCTGCGGACATCTTTGCGTTCGGGTCTGAAAGATCCACGCCGGACGAGCTCAGATCCAGAGCGGGTGCGGGTTCCGTGGCAGGAGCCGGTGCAGGTGCGGGTTCCGGCTCAGGCTCAGGAGCCGGCGCTGCGGCAGGCGCGGCCCCGCCGCCATTGGCTGCGGCGAAGAGGGCGGCGATGTCGTCTGCGGACATCTTCGCGTTCGGGTCCGAAAGATCCACGCCGGACGAGCTCAAATCCAGAGCGGGTGCGGGTTCCGGCGCAGGCGCGGGTTCCGGGGCGGACGCGGGTTCCGGGGCGGGCGCGGGCGCAGGGGCAGGAGCCGGTGCAGGCGCGGGTTCCGGCGCGGGTTCCAGCTCGGGCTCAGGCGCAGGCTCGGCCTCAAGGACAGGCGCTTCTTCTGCCGCCGGCTCTTCTATAGAAATATCATCAAGAGAAAGTTCTGGCTCGGCCTCATCCAGCGACAGCTCTGGTTCTGCGGCTGCCTCATCCAGCGACAGCTCAGGTTCTGCGGGTGCCTCATCCAGCGAGAGCTCCGGCTCCTCAGGAATTTCATCCAGGGAAAGCTCTGTATCAGCGGACTCGTCGCTTCCGAAGTTCTCATCTATATCGGGAACCTTCTCATCAGCGAAGAGGTCGAGGCCGTCGCCGCTATCGCCTGAGAGGTCGAATTCATCAGGAATAGCCTCGGCGGCTTCCGTCCCGTCGACCGCCGGCGATGCTTCGTCTTCAACGGAAGGGGCGGAATTTGTATCCGCGAAGAGGTCTATATTATTATCATCATTGGAGAAAAGGTCCGTGTCCTCGGGCAGTGGCGCTTCGTCAACGGGCGCGGCTTCCGGCATGGACGCGGGCGCCGGCATGGGTGCGGCTTCCGGCATGGGCGCAGCTTCCGGCATGGGCGCGGCTTCCGGCATGGGCGCAGAGGCCGGCATAGGCGCCGGCATGGGTGCGGGCGCGGGCGCGGGCTGGACGTAGGGGGGCTGGGCCATGGGCTGGACAGGGACCGGCTGCATTCCCTGCATCTGGGGCATGGCCTGGAAGGCCATCATTACGGGCTGGGCCGATACCTGCCGCTGGGCCGTCTCGAGGGCGGTCATCTGGTGCTTGAGGGAGCGCACTTCCTCGTTCATGGCGGTCAGCTTGCGGTCGAGCTCCTTATTCTGGGCCGTGATTTCGCGGGTCTGCTCTTTGATGTCGGCGGAGACCCCGTCAAACAGGGCCTTTTCCTTGTCGAAAAGGGCGTCGTTGCCGGTGTCCACCATGCCCTGGATGGACTCGAAGGCCTTGATCATCTCGTCGTTGGAGTTCATCAGGGCGTCCGCGTTTTCCTTCGAACGGTTGATGGTGACTTTCGCCAGGGCCTTTTGGGCATTAATAATTTCTTCCGCAGGTATGCTTCCCGTATTCCCCATCCGGTCCAGCTTCTCGGACAGCTCGTCGAAAGAGCGCCTCAGGACCAGGTAAGAAGCCTTCTGGGCGTTGTAGAGGTCCTCGTACTGGCGGTCCTTTTCTATCCGGCTCCGGGCCGCCTTTCGGGCGACGCTGCTCACGAGCACGAACATGTCGACCACGAAGGCCCCTGCCAGCGCCACAAGGGGGATGGCCTCGCTCGGGCTCACGAGAATCTGATATATGAAGCCGATCACGAAGAGGCAGCCCAGCACGGCCGTGCAGGCGATCAGAATGCTGTCGTGGGGCGCGGCAGCCTGCGGAGGCTGATTCTGCGGTACTTTTCCCGTCTTTTCATTGTCCATGGTCTGACAGTCCTTTCGGAGATGAACGTTTCCGCTGTGTGCCGCCGGGCCTGATAGGCCTTGCCGGAGCATTTTCCCGGATCGGCAGCACACACTTTGCGTGTCACAGATATGTAGAATTATAGCACAAACAGGCATTTGTCTTCACCTTTTTGTGCACAAAGTCGGGATTTTCTGCAACTTTTGCCGACAAATTGCTGCCTTTTCACAAGGCCGCCGGGCCGATATTTTCCCTTGCCTTTTCAAGGGCATTTTTTTATAATAATGGGGCTTGTTTTGTTTCTGTAGCTCAGTAGGATAGAGCGTCCGCCTCCTAAGCGGAAGGCCGGCGGTTCGAATCCGCCCAGGAACACATATGGAAATTCCCGGAGAAAACCTCCGGGAATTTTTTATCACATATCAACATTTTTTCGTGAAGATATGGCGTTTCTTCAACATTTTCGCAAGTTGGTGAAGAAAAGTTATACCTTTTTCACAAGATTCACCTTGTACCCAAGCGAGTCCACGACGTCAAGAAAAGTCCTGTAACTGATTTTGTTGGCAGTACTTCCTTTGCGGATCTTCTGGATGACAGTTGGAGATACATTAGCTTTTTCTGCGAGTCCGCGAACGGAAAGATTCTCCTCCTCCATCTTTTCCAGGACAAACTCAGAAAGCAGGAAATCAGAATATTCCTTGTCAAATTTTTCCTTTTGTACAGGATCATTGGTAATAAATTTGTCAAATGTCGTTTCTGCTGCCATCTCTGTCACCTGTTTTGCTGCCTTTCCTCAAAATCCTTCTTGAAGAGCAAACATCACTATTCATACACATAATGTACCATATTTATGGTACACCTGCAAGAAAAAAGAGGCGGGGCCTTGCGGCCCCGCCTCCTGGTAAACAACATGCTTTGATGAAGTTTTGACTTCGATAGCTTATCAGCCGAGGAGGGAAAGAACGCCCTGGGTGGACTGATTTGCCTGAGCCAGCATGGACTGACCAGCCTGAGCAAGAATATTGTTCTTGCTGTAGGTAACCATCTCGTCAGCCATATCCGTATCACGGATTCTGGATTCAGCGGCTGTGGTGTTCTCAACTACGTTGTCAACGTTGTTGATCGTGTGCTCCAGACGGTTCTGAACAGCACCGAGGCTAGACCGCTGTGCGGAAACCTTCGCTACTGCGTCAGCGATAGCATCGATTGCGTAAGTAGCTGCAATACCGCCGTCGTTTGTGTTGTTGCCGTCAGAGTCTTTGCCGACTACGTCGAGACCCTTGACACCGAGGTACTTGGAGTTCATCTCCTCGATACCTACACCGATCTTGTTGTTCATGTCGGCATCAGCGCCTACATGAAGGTTGAAGTTCAGAGCCTGCTGTACCGTATTGGATGCCTTCTCAACGAAGAAAGTGACATTATTGGTATCAGCTGCAGCAGCATCCTGAAGCTTAGTGGTACCGATAGTAGTAGACAGAGCAGCTCCGTCTTTCCACTTATCAGTTGTAGCTGCATTCGACTTGAACTTTACATTAGCTGCCGTTGTTGCACCGGCATCACTGATTGTAGCTGTATCTGTACCGTCGTCGCCAATGTAGTTGGCCTGACCAAGCGCCTGGCCAATCAGCTGAAGGGCACGTCCCTGGGTAATCTTCGTATCATCGTTGCTAAGATAACCACTTGCATCGATATTAGATTTATGATACTGGGACTTAGATGCATCTTCTGTAGCATTATCTGCTACGGACTCAATAATCGTATAGTCCTTGCCGCCGATGTTTACGGACTTCCCAATTCCGAGCTTATCCATATCAACGGTGAAGCTGAATGTAGTAAGGCTGGAATTGTTCTGGTCAGCGATTTCGTTGTTGTAGTTCGTCGCATCACGAAGCTTGTCAAGACCAGCATCATGACCGGTCATTGTGACGGTCTTGGTCTGAGAAGGATCCGAGTTGCCCTTCAGGAGGTACATCTCGTTGAACTTCGTGGTCTCGGATACACGGTCAATCTCAGTGGTGAGCTGATCAACTTCGTTCTGGATGGACTCACGGTCGGACTGGCTGTTTGTACCGTTGGAAGCCTGAACTGCAAGTTCGTTCATACGCTGAAGCATATCGTGAACTTCGGTCAGGGCACCTTCAGCTGTCTGAACTGCGGATACACCATCCTGTGCGTTTGTTGATGCACGGTCCAGACCACGCATCTGCTTGCGCATCTTCTCGGAAATCGAAAGACCTGCAGCGTCATCAGCGGCGCGGTTGATCTTGTAGCCGGAAGAAAGTTTCTCAGTTGACTTTGCCTGTGCATTCGTGGTGATGCCGAGCATACGGCTCGAGTTCATCGCCTGCATGTTGTGCTGTACTACCATTGCCATAATTATTACCTCCGTGTAATAAAAATAGAATTGATGTGCCTCCGCCGCTCTCTCTGCCGGGCCCGGCTTGAAGAGTTTTGGAGAATCCCCGGAAACCGTTCCGGGGTGCTTCGGGCTCCTTTCCCTCCGGAGGGATTGGTGTCCTCTGCTCCTTACACCTCATATATCGGGGGGTGCCCGAAAAAAATTAAGGGGTGTTTGAAAAAAAATATTGTTTTTTTGTGTATTACTTCAGGCCGCCCATCTTCTTATAGATATCGCCCCTGTTTCCTGCAAGAACAGTCGACACTACAATGATCTTCCGGGCAGAGAGCGTATAGAGTACCCGATAGGTGCCGATCCGTATCCGGTAGTAGACAGAATGTTTTCCCCGAATTCTTTTTACATCGACATCTTCCGGATGGTCATCGGTCAAAAGTCGGACCAGGTCCTGCTCATAGTGTTCACGGATATCCTCATGCCGCTTCAGGAACTTGTCAGCCGCCTTTGTATACTGAATTTCAAAAGCAATCATAAGCCCCTCAGACTGTAATCTTCTTCCGTGAACTGATGGTCAGGTCATCATCCGAAAGGGAATTGATCTCATCCAATATTTCCTGTGACTCTTCCGCTGATGCATCTTCCACATTCGCAGTGAGCCTGTAGAAAGGATCCTTCTTCATCTCGGCAAGCTTGTCCCGGGCCGCTTCCTTAAAGAACTCGGTAAGAGTCATATGATAAACCCGGGTCACTTCTTTGATTTCTGTCAGATTTTCAGAATCCCATTTCAAATTCAAAGCCTTCGTCGCCATAGCATCGACCTCCTGGCAAATAGTATATACCGTAAAGATGGTAAATACAAGTAAGTCCCTCAGAACTCCGCGTACGTGAACTCGGGCGAGGAGAGGCCGCCGGTCAGCCTTTCTGAGAGGAAGGCAGCGAAGCGTCACTGGAAGGACCACTGTTCTTGCTTTTTTCAGCAAATTCTGTCCAACATAAAGACTTGCAATACCCCGGTGGCGAGAAGTTAGTCACAGGGGCACTAGTTTGGTGCAAATGCCGCCCATCGTAGGAACTTGCAGCATCTCGCTTGCGAGAAACAAGTCGCAGGGACAGGAGTTTGGGACAGATACCGCCCATTAGCAGCACTTTTCGTTTAACATTTCTTTCTTAGATGGGCGGTATTTGTCCAAATCCGCCGCGTGAGCGACTTGATTTTCATTTGGGAACTTCTGCAAGTCTACGACATGGGCGGTATTTGTCCAAATTCGCTGCGTGAGCGACTTGATTTTCATTTGGGAACTTCTGCAAGTCTACGGCATGGGCGGTATTTGCGCCAACTGCAGTAATAAGCGACGGCGGCCCGGGATTTTCCCGGGCCGCCGTGCTGTGCCTTGGGCCTATGGCTTGTTTCAGGACAAAAGTCCGCAAGCTTGTCCAGCATTTGGAAAATCTGATAGCCATTATTGTCTTAAACGCTTTGTCTATGTTAGAATAACGAATATTATAGCGGGGGCAAAAGATCAAGCCTGCATTCACTCTACAAACTCCGAAAAGCTTTTTAAGGAGATTATCGCCTTGGACAAAGTTGAAAGAAGAAGTTCTATCATTGCAATCAAAGACTCCTATCAGCAATATCCGCACCGCTTTCTGCTGTATCATGACAATGGTTGGAATTGCGACTTTTTCCCCAATCATGCTTCCGCGTCCAGCATTGTCGATACAAGCAGAGAATTGAAATCATATATTTCGGGACAGTTGGAAGTACCACCTGCTGATTTGGAAATACGCTTTGTTCGCGAGAAGACCAACGAGAAGCCGTCCACGGAACACAACGGTGAGATGCGGCTATATACTTATTGGCTCTTTGATGTCTCTGTCAAAAATATCCCTGATTTCTGGCGACAGAGTGAATTTGATATTGCCGACCGGCATTATAAATGGATGTCTACAGACAGCATGCTGGCTGATGCAAGGATTAATGAAATTAATAATGATGTAGTATCCTTAGTCAAAGATACGCTGTCATAAACTGATTTTCCGCAAACGAACAGCACGGGTCCGCAAGGGCCCGTGCTATTTTTGTACAACAAGTAATAATTATTGTGCCGTACCACTCTGGCAATCAGAACTCCGCGTACGTGAACTCCGGGGAGGAGAGGCCGCCGGCGAAGACCAGGAAGACGTAGAGGACCACCATCATTGCGAAGAAGAATAATGTATATTTCCAGAATTC
>JAZASQ010000066.1:0-9945 GCA_036343235.1 Lachnospiraceae bacterium | reverse complement strand
TCGGAATCGGTCTTTAAAAGCTCGTACTTCTCATCGGCGCTCATGGGGGTGAAGCGGGCCAGCCAGGAGATCATCTGGGAGACCGAGTGGATATTGTCCATGAACTTGAGGTAGTCGTCCGCTCCCTGGAAGTGGGAGGAAATATTCTTCACGATGTCTTTGAGGTAGGAGAGCATCTCGGATTCCTGCCGGGCGTCGAGGTCACTCACTGTGGGGTAGAAGGTGTAGGAGGCCGTGATATTGTCCTTTGAATAGGAAATGTCCGTGACCTCGACCCGGGTGCCGGCCAGAATCTCAACGAGGAAGCCGTTGTTTGATTCCTCGACGGACTTATACGTAAACGTGACACCGAGCCGGTGGAAGTTCTCCGCGCTTCTGGGGTCAGCTCCGTCCTTCAGGGGCAGGGCAATATGGGGATCGAGCGGGTTTTCCTGCATCTCTTCAAGCATGCCCCGGGCAGACCGGGCCAGATATACGTAGGCCGTCGTGCCGGGCAGGATCAGAGTGTCTTCGACAGGGAGGACCACCGCTTCCTGGGATACGATTTCTTTCTTTTCATTACTAATATTTTCATCCATAGTAGGGAATCTCCTTTCGCCTTTCCGGGATATTTCCGCTTGTGTACATGTTCTAAAAACCTTCTTTCGGTTTTTCGCCAGTATACACGCATCGAATCAAAATTGCAAGATATTTTTAGCACTCAATTAACTTGGCTGCTAATTGGAACAGCAAAACCCCGGGAGCGGCGGAAAACAGAAGCAATGCGGAGTGCGTACGGGCGGCAGGAGAGCGGTGTGCTGGCGCAAAAAGTCTGCAGGCGGCGGATTTATATGGTAAAATATCAATAACTATCGAATTTCAGAGACCAGGCGTTTCACATTAGTCATATGTCTATATAGGAAGGAATCGTCTTCATGTCCGTTCAACTGGCAGTCCAGATCTACTACGGTGTCTGCATCACGGCCGCGCTCGTTCCCTGCGCCATGGCCTTTTTCCAGCGGCCGGGGAACATACAGCGCTACCTCCTGTGCGGCTCCTTTCTCGTGGTTCTTCTGTCCCTCGGACGCTTTCTCACGGTCTGTGCGGATGGGGAATCATCCATTGTCGCCGCATATAAGGTCATCAATTTCACGGGCTGCTGGCTCTGGTTCCTGATCCTCCTCTTCATCTGTGCCTACACGCGCCGAACCCTGCCCAGAGGGGCGGTCATCGCCATGGCCCTTCTGAATTCGCTGGAATCGGTCATGATCTATTTTCTCGCAGTTCCCGGAGTCTTCTATACGAAGTACAGTTTTGTATCAAGGAACGGGCTTCCCTTTCTGGAGCGGGAAGGATATACCCTGACGGCCTATGTCTACTTCGCTACGGAATTTCTCTATCTCCTTTTGGCGGTTGTTTTCATTCTGCAATACCTCGTGAAATATTTCCGGGTCCGCATTTCCGTCACGGTCATGCTGATTTTCTGCATCGTAGTGCCTTCGGTAGTCTATATTGCGGAGCTGGTCATAAATCCGGCTGTTTCCCTGGTTCCTCTGACGGCGGCCGTTGTCATGATTTTCTTAAACCTCATCGTCTACATCGGCCGGGTCTACGACATGGACACGATTGTCCGGGACATCGCAGTGAACGCCCAGGATTCAGCTGTCATCCTGGTGGCAGACGGGAAGTACTTCCTGGCGGCCAATGAGAAGGGCTTTGACCAGTTCCCTGCCCTGCGGGAGGCTGTGCCCTGGATGCCTGTATCCGAGGCCTCTCCCGAAGTCGCTGATCTCTTCTCGGGAAACAAGAAGGAAGTCGCAATTGAAGACCGGGTCTACCAGCCTGAGCTCTGGAAGGTGGATGAGCGGGGGCAGAAGATTGACGCCCTCTGGCTTCTCGACGTGACGGAGCAGTATAAGCACCAGAAGTTCATGGCCCAGTACCGGTCGGACCTGGAGAAGGAAGTTTCCTTAAAGACCGAGTCCCTGACCCAGGCAGAGAACCGCCTGGCGGAGACCCTGACCCAGACTGTCACATCCCTCATGTCCATGGTCGATTCCAAGGACCGCTACACCTCCGGCCATTCCTTCCGGGTGGCAAAGTATTCGAAGATGATTGCCAAAGGCCTCGGCAAGACCAAGGCCGAGCAGGACCTCATCTACGTGACAGCTCTTCTGCACGACGTCGGGAAAATCCATGTGCCTGACGAAATCCTGAACAAGCGGGGCAAGCTGACGAAGGAAGAGTTCCAGATTGTGAAGCTCCATCCGACGACCGGCTATGCCATGCTGACTTCCATTACTTCCATTCCGGACATTCTGAAGGGGGCCCGCTGGCATCATGAGCGCTATGACGGGAAGGGCTACCCCGACGGCCTTTCGGGAGAGGACATCCCTGAAATTGCCCGCATCATCGGGGTGGCGGATTCCTATGACGCAATGACTTCCCGCCGCGGCTACCGGGACGTTCTGCCCCAGGAAGTGGTCCGGGATGAGATTGCCCGAAATGCCGGCACCCAGTTCGACCCGGCAGCAGCCCAGGCCATGCTGGACCTCATAGACAGGGACCGGGACTACCGCCTTCGGCAGGAGGAGAACGACCGGGTAGGTATTGTCTATGTCCTGAACGACTTCTATGAGGAGACGGTTTCATCCATGCTTGCTGACTCCGTTCTTTTCGATGTGCACGATGTGACGGACCTTACAGCTCTTTCCGCCCTTACGGACGACGCCATCAAGGAAACGGCGGTTATGATTGACGCGGATGGGAACGACCGGGTCCGTATCAGCGAGCTGCGGAAGAAGTACCCGCAGATTTCCATCATTGCGATATCAAACGACCACACCTTCGACAACTTCATGGGGCTGATTTCCGCCGGTGCGGACAATTGTGTAATGCTGCCCCTTGAGAAGCATATGATTGAAGAGACCCTGGCCATCATCCTGCACAAGAACGAGTCTCTCATGTCCTGGAAGGCAGGAAATGTATCTGCCTGGTCTCTCGGTTGGATGTAATTATAACGTAGAACAAAAATCCGCCGGTGCACCGGCGGTCCCTTTACTTATGGATGCAGTAAAAGATACCATCTCCGGTCTGACAAGTGAAGAAGTGAGCGAACGGGTATCCGCCGGCAAGGTCAATGTGACGGAGACGAATACCGGAAAGACCGAGGGGCAGATTGTCCGGGACAATATCTGCACCTATTTCAACGCAATTTTTGCGGTCCTGGCTGTTCTCCTCATCATTTCAGGCAACTACAATGATCTGACCTTCATTGCGGTCATTGTCATCAATACGGCCATCGGCATCATTCAGCAGATTTCCTCCAAGCGGACCATCGACAAGCTGACTTTGCTTACGGTGTCCGACTACGAGGCAGTCCGGGACGGGGCCAAGGCCAAGGTCAAGGCGGACCGCCTTGTGCAGGATGACTGTATCTTCCTATCCTCAGGCCAGCAGATTCCGGCGGATGCGGTTGTATTATCCGGTTCTGCCCATGTGAACGAATCCCTCCTGACCGGCGAAGCCGATGAAATCGAGAAGAAGAAGGGGGACACCCTTCTTTCCGGCTCCTTCGTTGTGTCCGGCAAATGCCTTGTCCGGCTGACGAAGGTCGGTGCAGAGTCCTATGCAGCCAGACTTTCCGCCAAGGCCAAGTCGGCCGGAGAGAAGCAGTCGGAGATGGTCCGGTCCATTGACGCCATCATCAAGGTGGCTGGCATCCTGATCATTCCCATCGGGGCCATTCTTTTCGCCCAGTCCATGCTGGCCAACGGCAATACCTTCTCTGAGAGCGTCCGCTCAGCTGTCGGGGCGGTCATCGGAATGATTCCGGAAGGTCTCTACCTCCTCCTGACCGTGGCCCTGGCCATGAGCGCCGCAAAGCTGGCTGCCCAGCACGTCATGCTTCATGATATGCGGTCTATGGAAGCCCTGGCCCGGGTGGACGTTATCTGCGTCGACAAGACAGGCACCATCACAGATGCCGTCATGAAGGTGACGGAGGTCTTCGGAGTGGGAAGCGGCAGTACCTCCGACTACGAAGGGGCCCTCAAGGCATATATGGCTTCCGTGCCGGACAACAACGCCACCGCTGAAGCTCTGCGGACATATTATTCTGAAAAAGTCTTTTCAACGCCTTTCAATCCGATCAAAGTCACCCCCTTCGACTCGAAGAATAAGTACTCGGAAATTCAGACGGCTGACGGAAACTACCGGCTGGGGGCCCCGGAATACGTGGCCGACGCCGCTTCCTTGGAGGCGGAGAAGGAGAGGCTTACGACCTTGAAAAATCAGGGCTCCCGGGTCATGGCTTTTGCAAAGGACGAGAAGGCCCTCCTTTTCATCGCTATTGAAAACCACATCCGGGACAACGCCCCGGCTACATTTGAATTCTTCCGGAACCAGGGGGTGGCAGTGAAGGTCATCTCCGGTGACAATCCTGAGACCGTGTCGAAGATTGCCCAGAGGGCGAAGATAGCTCATGCGGATTCCTACATCGATATGAGCGGCATCAAGCCCGGCTCCGTCGAGCTCCATGAAGCAGCGGAAAAGTATACTGTTTTCGGCCGCGTCACACCAGAGCAGAAGAAGGCCCTGGTCAAGGCCATCCGGGCCGGCGGGAAGAAGGTCGCCATGACCGGCGACGGGGTGAACGACATCCTGGCCATGAAGGAGGCCGACTGTTCCATCGCCATGGGATCCGGCTGCGAAGCCGCGGCCAATGCGGCCCAGGTGGTCCTTCTCGATTCGGATTTCTCCCATATGAAGCAGATTGTCTCCGAGGGCAGGCGGAATATCAACAATCTCACCCGGTCTGCCACATTATTCCTATACAAGAACCTTTTCTCTCTCTTCCTTGCCATCTTTTCGATTGCAAGCTTTATGTCCTACCCCCTGACGGCCTCCCAGATCTCCCTGATTTCTTTCTTCAATATCGGGGTGCCGGCCTTCTTCCTGGCCTTTGAGGAGAATACGAAAAAGCAGAAGGACCACTTCATCCGGACTGTCCTGCTTTCTGCCATGCCGGCAGCCCTTACCTCATTCGTCTTCATTGCAGGCATGGTCATTTTCGGGCAGGTCTTCAAGATTTCTTCCGCTGATGTCGGTATTGCTTCGACCTTCCTCCTGGCCATTGTGGGCTTCATGATCCTTGTGGAGATTTCCCACCCCCTGAATCAGTACCGGATGACGGTCATCATCGGCTGCATCGCGGGCATGATTGTAGCAGCCCTTCTTTTCCCGAATCTCTTCGGGCTGGATGTTGTATCGACCCAATGCGTCATGCTCTTCGTAGTCTTCGCCCTGGCGGAGGATACGGTCATGCGGTGGCTGACAAGACTCTTCAAGCTGCGTCCTCCGAAGAGGAAAAAATCTTCACAGGAAAAGCAGAAGGGGAAGAAGGCTGCTTAAATATACCTTTTCCTTTCTCCGCAATTTTGCTATAATTCATCCTATAGATTTCATGGAGGGTTTGTCATGGCAAACGAAAAGAGTAGTTTTGAAGTCAAGGAAGGCGTCTTTATTTCAGCGGACGTCGTTGCCGTGATCGCAGGTCTTTCCGCGACAGAGGTCGAGGGAGTTTCCTGTCTGGCCGGCGGTATCGAAAACAGTGACATAGAGAAGCTCTCAGCAGCCCGCCTGTCCAGGGCCGTCAAGATTATCTCTCACCCGGACGACAGCATCACCATCCGCCTCGCCATCGAGATTGCCTACGGATACGGCATCCCTGAAGTCACGGCGGGTGTCCAGCAGAAGGTTTCAAGCTCTATCGAGAATATGACCGGCATCAAGGTCACCCATGTGGACATCAAGATTGCGTCCGTCGCAGTACCTGGAAATCACTGAATATGAAGCAGTTTTGCCTTTGAAACAGGGCGCCGCGGGTCATGATTTCCATTGCCTGCAGCGTCTTTTTTCATATATGACTAATGTAAAGCACGGTTTACCTGCGGCTTCAGATATTGCTGATATAATGCGCAAAGGAATTTTCGTGCGATAGAAATTACGGAGACTATACTTATGACCAGACGGGAAATCCGCGAAGCAGTATTCAAGATTGTCTACATGTCGGACTTTTATAGCGGCAGTGAGGCTGAGGAACAGGCAGCCACCTTCCTTGCCGGCATTGACGGCATGACGGACGATGAGAAGAAGGAAATCGAAGGCCGGGCAGACGGGGTCATAGAGAAGAAGAAGGAGCTCGATTGTCTGATCGATGAGAAGACCGAAGGCTGGAAGGCCTCCCGTATGCCGAAAACGGACCTTGCCACCATCCGCCTGGCCCTCTATGAAATCCGGGAAGAAGGTCTCGATGCCGGCATTGCCATCAATGAGGCTGTCGACATCGCAAAGAAGTACGGGGATGAAAATTCCGGCTCCTTCGTAAACGGAGTCCTGGCCCGGCTGATCTAACTGTTTTTCATCAGGAAGACAGCAGCTGTTTTTTTCGCAGGAGTGTTCATTCTATGCCTGAGAAGAAAATCTACACCGTATCGGCGGTCAATCACATCATCTCCTCCATGTTCTCGGATGAGGACTTTTTCTCCTCCCTTGCCGTGACCGGAGAGGTTTCGAATGTGGTCTACCACCGGTCAGGCCACATCTATTTTTCCGTCAAGGATGCCTCATCCGTCCTCCCGGCAGTCATGTTCCGCTCGTCGACTTCCGGCCTTAAGTTCAAGATGAACGACGGGGACAAGGTCGTGATCTACGGCAGCATCGGAGTCTATGAGCAGGGGGGCCGCTACCAGCTCTATGCCCGGCGGATTGAGCGGGCCGGGGTCGGGGACCTCTATCAGCGCTTCGAACAGCTGAAAAAGGCCCTTTCCGAAGAGGGCATGTTTGACGAGGCCTATAAGCAGGCCATTCCGCCCTACGGGCTCAATATCGGCGTTGTAACGGCGCCCACCGGGGCTGTCATCCACGACATCATACGCAATGCCAGAAGAAGGAATCCTTACGTCTCCATCACCCTCTGTCCTGTCAAGGTCCAGGGGGAGGGGGCGGCTGAAGAGATAGCGACCGGTCTGGCCCGTATGGATACCATGGGTTTTGACACGATCATCGTGGGCCGGGGCGGAGGCTCCATAGAAGACCTTTGGGCCTTCAATGAGGAAGTTGTGGCCCGGCAGATTTTTGCCTCCCGGACGCCCGTGATTTCCGGTGTCGGCCATGAGCCGGACGTGACGATTGCTGACTTCGTGGCTGACAAACGGGCTTCAACCCCGACAGCGGCCGCAGAGCTGGCAGTCTTTTCCTACGATGAATTCGCATCGGGCCTCGATGAAAAGAAGCAGCAGATGGCCCATGCCTTTTACTTAAAGGCCGAGCGGGTCAAGCGGGAAATTGAGAGGGACCGGGGGATGCTTTTTCGCCTTTCTCCGGAAGCCCGGGTCCGGTCCTTATATCAGCGTCTGTCCGAGAAGGCGGACGCCCTGGATAAGGCCATGCAGCTCAAGCTTTCCGCAGTCCGGGAGAGATTGCCGCAGCAGGCGGTCTATACCAGCTATATGGAGAGATCCCTTTCTGTGATAAAGAGCCGGCTGCCGAAACAGGCTGTTTTCAATACGGCTATCGACACCCGGGTTTCAAATACGAGAGCCCGGATCCGTCTGCTTGAGATTAGACCGGGTGACCTGATGGAAAAACACCTCCTTGAGCGGAAGAATGCCCTCGGACGTACCGCGGCTGTGCTTGACGGGCTTTCGCCTTTGAAGAAGCTCTATAGCGGCTACTCCTATGTGACGGATGTTTCCGGGCACAATGTGAAGAGTGTCAAAGGCCTTTCCGAAGGAGACAGCCTTTCCATCCGCCTTTCCGACGGCCGGGTGGAGACGCAGATTCAGAAAGTCCACGCAGGCGTGTGAAGAGCAGGCGGACGGCCACTCAGGAAACATGAATTAACGTTTTGCATAAAACTGAGAATTAAAGGGAAACATCATGGCAGCAAAAGCGGCAAAAAAAGAAGATGCAAAATTCGACTTTTCGGCCCTCTCTATTGAAGACGGACTGAAGGAACTCGATGAGATCACGGCAAAGATGCAGGATCCGAACATTCCCCTTGAGGAGGCCTTCGCCCTCTATGAAAAGGGGACGGCCCTGCTTTCCTATGTGAACGGGAAGGTGGAGTCCGTGGAGGCCAAAGTCCGTGTCCTGAAGGGGGACGGCACCACGGAGCCCTTCGGGGACTACGACAAGGGAGAAAGCGGCTCCGGTTCCGGAGAAGGAGACGACAGCGGGGCGGACCCTCACGGCTTCTACGGAGATGATGAACTGCCTTTTGCCTGAAGAAGAAAATGATACTTGAACGCATAGAAAAAACAGGGGACATCAAGAAAATTCCTGAGTCCGACCTGCCGGCCCTGGCGGGGGAGATCCGGTCCTTTCTGATTGAGACCCTTTCGAAAAAGGGCGGCCATCTGGCTTCGTCTCTGGGGACCGTGGAGCTTACCATGGCCCTGCACCGGGTCTTTGACCTGCCCGAAGACAGGCTGATCTGGGACGTGGGCCACCAGGCCTATACCCACAAGATTCTGACCGGGCGAAAGGCTGGCTTTGCCACCCTCCGGGATATGGGCGGCATGAGCGGTTTTCCCAAGCGGACGGAGTCGGACTGCGATGCCTTCGGGACCGGCCATGCCTCGACTTCGATTTCCGCCGGCCTGGGCATGGTGAGGGCCAGGGACTTATCCGGAGACGACTACCACGTGATTTCCGTCATCGGAGACGGGGCTCTGACAGGGGGCATGGCCTTTGAGGGCCTGAACAACTGTGCCTCCCTGAAGACGAATTTCATCATCGTCTTAAATGACAACAATATGTCCATCTCCGAGAACGTGGGCGGCATGGCGGTCCAGCTGTCCCACCTTCGGACCTCGAAGGGATATACAGGATTGAAGGAAAACGTCCAGTCTTCCCTTGAAAAGATTCCCGTCTACGGGGACAAGATTGTCGAGCGGATCCGGAGGACCAAGTCCGGCATCAAGCAGCTCGTCATCCCAGGCATGGTCTTTGAGGAACTGGGTATCATGTATTTAGGCCCTGTTGACGGGCACAATATCCCGGCCATGGAGGACGTCTTTCGGCGAGCAGCTCAATTCGAAGGACCCGTCCTCGTCCATGTCGTTACGAAGAAGGGCAGGGGTTATGCCCCGGCCGAGCGGCACCCTTCCCGTTTCCACGGGGCGGAGCCCTTCGAGATTGAAAGCGGCCTGCCTTTAAATCATAAGGATGTCGCTTACTCCGATATTTTCTCCACGGTCATGCTGAAGATGGGAGAGAGGGAGACATCCGTCTGTGCCGTGACGGCAGCCATGATGGACGGAACCGGTCTCAAGCGCTTTAGAAACCGCTTCCCCGAGCGCTTCTTTGATGTGGGAATTGCGGAAGAGCATGCCGTGACCTTTGCGGGAGGATTGGCGGCTGACGGGTGGAAGCCGGTTGTCGCTATCTATTCCTCCTTCCTGCAGAGGGCTTATGATCAGATATTGCATGACGTCTGCCTGCAGGACCTGCCTGTGGTATTTGCCATAGACCGGGCCGGCATTGTGGGCCGGGACGGGCCCACCCATCAGGGGGTCTTCGATATCGCCTTTCTGTCTACGATTCCGAACATGACGATCCTGGCTCCCAAGAACAAGTGGGAACTGTCGGACATGCTGAAGTTCGCCATTCACTATCCCCACCCCATAGCGGTACGCTACCCGAGAGGGGCGGTCTGCACGGACTTTGAAGACCGCCGGGCGAAGATCGAGTACGGGAAGTGCGAGGAGTTGTCATCCGGCGATACGGTCTGCATATTGGCTCTCGGCTCCATGGTTGAGAAAGCCGGAATGGCAATGGAGATGCTGGTCCAAAAGGGCCTGCATCCGACCCTTGTCAACGCCCGCTTTGCAAAACCCCTCGATACGACTTACCTCTGCCGGGCAAAGGACAGGTACAAGGCCTTCATTACTATTGAGGACG
>JAZASQ010000065.1:0-10102 GCA_036343235.1 Lachnospiraceae bacterium | reverse complement strand
GTCGGCCACAAGGGCGTCATCGCGACTCCCCATCTCGGCGCTTCGACAGCTGAGGCCGAGGACAACTGCGCGAAGATGGCGGTCATGGAGCTCATGGACTTCGTCGAGAACGGAAATATCAAGCACTCCGTCAATTACCCTGACTGTGACATGGGCGTCTGCCAGACGGTTTCCCGCGTTGCGATTCTCCACAAGAACGAGAAGGGCGTCATCACCCAGTACACGCGCGTTTTCGGCGACGAGAATATCAACGTTTCCGACATGGCAAATAAGACAAAAGGCAAGTATGCCTACGCCCTCCTGGACCTCGACTCCCCCATCACTGATGAGGCTGTGGAGAAGCTTAAGAACATTCCGGAGGTCATCCGGGTCCGGGTCGTTAAGTAATTATTTCAAGCTCTCAATGAAATTTTGGAACATTTCATTTTTCCTAGAGAAATTGTTCCCATGCATTTAGTTCAATATTTTAAACAGATTCAAAAAGCGGAACATTTTTGTCCTTTTAGGAAAAAGTGTTCCGCTGTTTTTATGGTACCATTTTTTGTAATACAAAACTGTGGGAACAGTTCTTTTGAAATTACCCTTTTTGTTCCTGTTTTTTGAAAATCCCTGATTTTTGAATTTATGTCATGGGGACAGTTTTCTCCAGCAAAGGCTTAATGTTCCCAAATTTCGCAAAAATGAAGAAATGGAGACTGAAGACGGCAGGAAGAGAATGTGATATTATGGATGTGTTGTTGCGAAATAGTTAGAAGGAGCTAACCATGGCGGATTTCTTTTCCGAGAACCTGTTGGGAACTATGCAGGACGGGGCTCTGAAAAAGTTCATGGAGGCCTTCCTCCCGAAGGCCGTTTCTTTTGTCTGGGCCGTGATCCTGGCCCTGATCGTCTGGTGGATCGGCGTCAAGATCATCAAATTCATCATAGGCGCCATCGGTAAAGGCATGCGGCGCAGAAAGACCGAAGAGGGGGTCGTTCAGTTTACGTCCGGCGTCATCAAGGCCATAGCCTATTTCTTTCTGATCTGCATCATTCTGGGCCTCTTCGGCGTGACGGCCACTTCCATTTCGGCCTTCATTGCCTCCCTGGGCGTGACAGCCGGTCTGGCCGTGCAGGGCGCCCTTTCCAATCTGGCCGGAGGGGTACTGATTCTGGTCCTGAAGCCCTTCAAGGTCGGGGACTATATCATAGAGGATACCCACAGCAATGAGGGGACGGTTTCGGAGATTTCCATCTTCTATACGAAGCTTACGACGATAGACAACCGCGTCATCGTCGTCCCGAACGGAGTCCTGGCGAATTCGTCCCTCACAAATGTGACAGCTGCGGACAAGCGCATGATGGACATCGTGATTCCGGTGGCCTACGACGCAGATATCCGAAAGGCCAAGGCCCTGATCAAGGGGGTCATCGGCAAGGAACTCATGTGCTTCGTCGCGAAAGAGGACCGGGCTGAGGACAAGGACATCAATGTTTTCGTCAAAGAACTGGCGGACTCCTCCGTCAACCTCGGCGTCCGCTTCTGGCTTCCCACGAAGAACTACTGGGATGTCCGTTTCGCCCTCCTCGAGGACGCCAAGGCCGCCCTGGACGAGGCCGGGGTCGAAATTCCCTACAACAAACTGGATGTTTACGTAAAGCAATAGGGATGTCATTTGCGGGGAAACCACAATTTTTGTCCCGATAGGGTGCTACAGGGGATGTCATTTGCGGGAAAACCACAATTTTTGTCCCGACAGGGTGCTGCAGGGGATGCCATTTGCGGGAAAACCACAATTTTTGTCCCGACAGGGTGCTACAGGGGGTGTCATTTACGGGAAAATGCATGATTTCTGACCTGACGTGGTGTTACAGTGGATGTCATTTGTGTGAATTTTGCTTTTTTGTAAAAACAAGGAGAAGTGAATAGATGAAAAATATACCGGAAACCTGGCAGCTTGAGAGTACCGAGGACCTTGTCGATATCCACTCGACAGGCTATATTCTGCGCCACAAGAAGTCCGGAGCGCGGGCCGCGGTCGTTGAAAACTCCGACCCCAACAAGGTCTTCTACATCGGCTTCCGGACCCCGATTTCCGACTCGACGGGTGTACCCCACATCATCGAGCACACGGTTCTCTGTGGGTCGGACAAGTACCCGGTCCGGGACCCCTTTGTTGAACTGGTTAAGGGCTCCATCAATACCTTCTTAAACGCTATGACCTACCTTGACAAGACGGTCTTCCCCGTGGCATCCACGAATGAGAAGGATTTCAAAAACCTCATGGACGTCTATATGGACGCTGTATTGCATCCCAATATCTATCACCATGAGGAGCTCTTCCACCAGGAGGGCTGGCATTATGAAATGAAGGACGCCGCAGACGACCTCACCATCAACGGCGTTGTATATAACGAAATGAAGGGGGCCTATTCCTCTCCGGATGACATGCTGGAAAACGCCATCATGAGGTCCCTGTATCCCGACACGGCTTACCACCACGATTCCGGCGGCAATCCGGATGTAATTCCAACACTTACATATGAGAAGTTTCTTGATTTCCACCGCCGCTACTATCATCCCTGCAATTCCTATATCTACCTCTATGGGGACTGCGACATGGCGGAGCGGCTGGAGTACTTAGACCGCGAGTACCTGTCGGAATATGAGAAAATCGACCTTGACTCAACCATTGCGACTCAGGCACCTTTTAAGAAGCCGGTCCGGGTGGAAGAGGAGTATCCTGTAGCAGCTGATGAGGACACGAAGCAGAAGACCTACATTGCCCTGACGAAGGTGGTCGGGGACACGGAAGACGCCGAGCTCTATTATGCCTTCGACATCCTGGACCAGGTGCTTCTGAATACCCCGGGGGCACCCCTTCGAAAGGCCCTGGCTGAGGCCGGCATAGCCACGGACATCATGGGAGGTTATGATTCTTCCATCAAGCAGCCCACATTTTCCGTTGAGCTCAAGGGCTCCGACCCGGAGCATATTGACGAGTTCTTGGACATCGTGAAAAAGGTTCTGACGGAGCAGGTAGAAAAGGGTATCGACAAAAAGGCTCTTGAGGGCGCCATCCGAACCTCGGAATTCAAGTTCCGGGAGGCGGACTTCGGCTCCTTCCCCAAGGGGCTTCTGTGGGGCCTGGGGCTCCTTGATGCCTGGCTCTATGATGACACGAAGCCCTTCATCAGTCTCTACGGAATCGAAATCTATGACAGCCTGAAGAAGAAGCTTTCGGCGCGCTACTTCGAGGACTTGGTGCAGAAGTATTTTCTGGACAATCCCCATGGCTCCCTCGTAATCCTCAAACCCCATCCGGGCCTGGCCAGTGAAAAGGACGAGGCCCTGCGGAAGAAGCTGGCGGAAAAGAAAGCTTTGATGAGTCGGGAAGAGATTGACAGTGTGGTTGCTGAAACAGCCCATCTCAGAGCCTTTCAGGAGGAAGAAGAGGACCCGGCGACCCTCGCGAAGATTCCCATGCTGTCCAGAACAGACCTTCGGCGGAAGATTTCCCCCTTCAGCAATGAAGAGCACGAAGCCGGCGGTGTGCCGGTCATTTGGCACGACGTCGACACAAACGGAATACATTATTTATCTCTGATGTTTGATGTGACGGACATCGACTACGGTAAGCTTCCGCTCCTTTCCTTCCTGTCCCGCATAATGGGCCTCATGGATACAAAGGTCCGTCCTTATCCCGACTTTGCCAAGGAGGTCTTCCTCCACACCGGCGGCGTGAATACCCTGGTCAAGGCCTACACGACGGACCCGGCGAAGGGAGCTTTCCGCATCTTCTATGAGGTCCGGGCGAAATTTTTGTATACCGAGTTCGAAAACGCTCTGAAGCTGATATCCGAAATGACGCTGCAGCCGGATTTTTCGGATACCGGCCGTCTCTTCGAGCTTGTCAAGCAGGATTACTCAGGCTGCCGGGACCGCTTCCTCACGGACGGGACGGGCATCGCGCGTCTTCGGACCCGCAGCGCCTACTCGAAGCAGGGGCTTGTGGCTGACGCCCTTTCCGGCATCGCCTACTATGAGTTCATCCGGGACGTATTCGAGAATTATGAGAATAATAAAGCCCTTCTCGCAGATGACCTCACGACCCTTGCCTCCCGCATTTTCAGGAAGGGAAAGCTGCTTGTCAGCACGACGGGAGAGAAGCAGGCCCTTGAGCAGGTTCTTCAGGGATTTTCTTCCTACAGTGATTTGCTTTCAGACGAAGACCTGGGCTGGACTCAGACGGAAGTTTCATTAAATACTGCAAATGAGGGCTTCTGCACAGCGGCTCAGGTTCAGTATGTGGCCAGGGGCGGATCCTTCCGGGCTGCCGGTTACGACTACACCGGAGCCATGGAAATCCTGAGAACAATTCTTTCCTACGACTACTTCTGGCAGAATATCCGGGTTCAGGGCGGGGCCTACGGCTGCGGCGGCCAGTTCTCAAGGAGCGGAGATGTTTCCTTTGCTACTTACCGGGACCCCCATCTGTCCCGTTCGAATGACGTCTTCGCAAAGACCGCGGATTACCTCGAGAATTTCGATGTGTCCGACCGGGACATGACGAAGTATGTCATCGGCACGATCGGCGGCATTGACACGCCCCGGACACCGGCCCAGGAGGGGGCACGGGACATCGCCCATTACCTGTCGGTACTCTCGGATGAGGACATTCAGAAGACCAGGGACCAGGTTCTTGACGCAACAGTCGAGGACATCCGGGCGCTGGCGAGCCCTGTGCGAGCCGCAATGGAGCAGGGCCACCTCTGCGTCATCGGAAACGAGGACAAGGTCCGCGCGGCTTCGAAATTGTTTGATAAAGTGGAGAATCTATGACTGAAAATATGAAATGCGGCTTTGTCTCTCTTATCGGGCGGCCCAATGTCGGGAAGTCGACGCTTATGAATACTCTGATCGGGGAAAAGATTGCGATTACATCCAATAAGCCCCAGACGACGAGAAATCGGATCCGGACCATTCTGACGCTACCGGACCGGGGACAGATCATTTTCGTCGATACCCCCGGCATTCAGAAGGCCAGAAATTCCCTGGGAAGCTACATGGAGCGGGAGACGAAGGCCGGGGCCAAGGACGGGGACGTCATCGTGTGGCTGATTGAGCCGGACCCTTTTGTGGGTACGGGGGACAGCCGGATTGCGGCAAGTCTTGACAATACGGACACCCCGGTCATCCTCGTCATCAACAAGACCGACACGAAGAAGCACGAGGAAATCCTGCCGGTCATTGAGGCTTACCGCAAGCTCCACGATTTCGCTGCCATCGTGCCCCTCTCGGCCAAGACCGGCCAGGGGACGGACGGCCTTATCGACGAGATCTTCAACTACCTGCCTGAAGGTCCGGCTATGTTCCCGGACGATGAGCTCACGGACCAGCCCATGCGGCAGATTGTGGCGGAGATCATCCGGGAGAAGGCCCTCTACGCCCTCGATAAGGAAATCCCCCACGGCATCGCGGTCACAATTGAGTCCATGAAGGACAGGACCTACGAGGAGACGGGGCGGAGACCGGAAGGCCGTGGAAAGGCAGACGTTGACGACAGCGATGTCGCCATCACGGATATTGAAGCTACCATCTACTGCGAGAAGGATTCCCACAAGGGCATCATCATCGGCAAGGGCGGCAGCATGCTGAAACGCATCGGCTCCGATGCCCGCTATGAAATCGAAAGACTGCTCGGAAACAGGGTGAATCTGAAGATCTGGGTGAAAGTCAAGAAGAACTGGCGCGAATCCGACATCCTGGTCAAGAACTTCGGCTATAAAAGTGAGGACGAAAAGTGATATTTGACACGATTTGGAATGTCGAATATAAGCATTCCAAATCGTGTCGGCCGGTAGATGTGTGGGGGTTGAGCAGTGAGTGACAACAATGAAATCACCGTCACCGGCATGATTCTTGCCTCGACCCCGGTGGGGGAGAATGACCGGCGGCTGGTCCTTCTGACCCGGGAGCGGGGCCGGATTACAGCCTTCGCGAACGGGGCCCGACGGCCCACGTCCCACCTTCTTGCCGCCACTAACCCCTTCTCCTACGGGATCTTCGACCTCTACGAGGGGCGGTCTTCCTACACATTGCGGCGGGCGGATATTTCCGAGTATTTTGAAAAGGTGGCCTCCGACCTGGACTGTGTCCTCTATGGGACATTTTTTCTGGAAGTCGCAGATTACTACGGAAAGGAAGGCCTGGACGAGTCAGACCGCCTCCTTCTTCTCTACGTTACCATGAAGGCCATGGCAGGAAAGAAGATTCCTTTAACTCTCGTTAAGGAAATCTACCTCCTCCGGACCACGGTCTTAAACGGGGACTGGCCGGACGTCTTCTCCTGTGCCTCCTGTGGAAAGAAGGAAGAACTCACTCATTTCTCTTTCGCAAAGCACGGGGCCCTCTGCAAAGACTGCGCCGGCAAATTCGGAGACGCCGTTCCTGTCTCTCCTGACTGCCTCTATGCCCTGCGCTTCGTGGAAAGCGCGGAAATCGGAAAGCTCTATTCCTTTGTGCTGTCAAAACCGGTGGAGGAAGAATTCACAAGTATCGTTGAAGGCTACCGCAAGCGATATTCCGGGCATACATTCAAGTCCGAGGAGTTTCTGCAATTCCCCGGGGTGAAATAAAGCGTGTTTCATGCAAATGACATCCCCGCATAGGACCATATGAGACAAAAATGGCAGGAATTTGACAAATGACATCCCCAAACTGGCCTGTCTAGGGCGAAAATAGGAAAAATCCTGCAAATGACATCCCCGGGAGGAATGGTTGGTGGCAAAAAAGGAAAGAATCCTGCAAACGACATCCTCTGCAGCCGACTTTTACAAGTGTGTTGAAAATGGCGGGGCAGAAATGTATAATGCTTTAGCGTCTGTGTGAGGACGCTTAGTTTTGCGTGATATGGGAGAAGGTTCATGAGCGAAGGACCGGAAAAGAGACAGATCAATTCCGATGAGTACCGGCGGCTGAAGAAGAAGCGGCAGCGGCAGAGGAAAGTTGCGAAGATGAAGCTTGAGATTGCGACAGGCGTCATCGCCGCGGCCATCGTCTGCATCATTCTCGGCGTCCTCTATGCGAAGGATGCCTTCTATAAGAAAGCCGATGTCACGACCCTGACCGTGAAGGATGACGGCTCCCTTGTTCTTGAGGAAGTTGTTCCCGTGGACGGGCTCGCAGCAGATGAGAGTGATATCAAGGCTTCCGTGAAGAAATCCATTGAAGACTTCGAATCCTCGGATATAGCTGCGACGGAGGATAGTGCGGGTGCGGCGGAGGCCGGTTCCAAAGTCGGAACCAAAATCGGGAAGGTGAAGCTGGCTGCTGTTCACATCAAGGATGATACAGCCTATGTGCGGACGACCTACACGAATGCCGTCACCTATGCCGGATACAGCGGATACAATTGTTACATCGGAAGCGTTGCCGGAGCGAAGGCGGCAGGCTTCGACTTCACGGAGCCCCTCTGCCCTGTGACAGGGAAAGAGAAGGGGGAGGCGGTCGCCGCCGATACTCTGAGTGACCTCGACGGGCAGGAAGTCGTCATTGTAAACGAAAGCCTCCACATTCGGGTGCCGGGAGAGATTTCCTATGTGTCCGACACCGTGACCGCCATCGCGGATTCCAATGAAACAGGCGGCGGCCTCGAGTCGGCCTACGGGACCACGGTCGCTCCGGACAGCTACGTGCTTTACAAAGTGGATTGATTCCCTCCGGTCAGCGCCTTTTGCGCGCCTGATGGAATGAAATTGATATAAGGAAAGCAGGAAGTACAATGGAAAAGACAATGGACAAAATCATCCAGCTCTGCAAGAACCGGGGCTTCATATATCCGGGCTCCGAGATCTACGGCGGGCTGGCAAACACCTGGGACTACGGGCCCATCGGCGTTGAGTTAAAGAATAATGTAAAGCGCGCCTGGTGGCAGAAATTCGTCACCGAATCGCCCTACAATGTAGGTGTCGACTGCGCCATCCTCATGAATCCCAAGACCTGGGAGGCTTCCGGCCACCTCGGCGGCTTTTCCGACCCCCTCATGGACTGCAAGGAGTGCCACGAGCGCTTCCGGGCGGACAAACTCATTGAAGATTTCGCGAACGAGAACGGCATCGATATCGGTGGCTCCGCGGACGGCTGGTCCAATGAAGAGATGGTGAACTGGATCAATGACCACAACGTTCCCTGCCCCTCCTGCGGCAAGCACAATTTCACGGATATCCGCCAGTTCAACCTCATGTTCAAGACCTTCCAGGGCGTGACGGAAGACGCGAAGAACACGGTATACCTCCGTCCCGAGACAGCCCAGGGTATCTTCGTAAACTTCAAGAACGTGCAGAGGACCAGCCGCAAGAAGATCCCCTTCGGCATCGGCCAGATCGGCAAGTCCTTCCGGAACGAGATCACGCCCGGCAACTTCACATTCCGGACAAGAGAGTTCGAGCAGATGGAGCTTGAATTCTTCTGTGAGCCCGGAACAGATCTCGAATGGTTCAACTACTGGAGAAGCTTCTGCCGCGACTGGCTCAAGTCCCTGGGCATCAAAGAAGACGAGATGCGCCTCCGCGACCACGATCCCAAGGAACTGGCCTTCTATTCGAAGGGTACGACCGATATCGAGTACCTCTTCCCCTTCGGCTGGGGCGAGCTCTGGGGCATCGCGGACCGGACGGACTACGACCTGGGCCGCCATCAGACGGTTTCCGGCGAGGACCTGACCTACTTCGACGACGTCAAGAACGAGCGCTATCTCCCCTATGTCATCGAGCCTTCACTCGGTGCGGACCGGGTCGTTCTGGCCTTCCTCTGCGCAGCCTACGACGAAGAGAATATCGGCACGGAAGAGAAGCCCGATATAAGAAATGTCATGCACTTCCATCCGGCCATCGCTCCCGTGAAGATCGGCGTTCTGCCCCTTTCCAAGAAGCTGAACGAAGGGGCCGAGAAGATCTATGCCCAGCTCGCCAAGCACTATAACTGCGAATTCGACGACCGGGGCGCCATCGGAAAGCGCTACCGCCGTCAGGATGAGATCGGAACGCCTTTCTGCGTGACCTACGACTTCGATTCCGAGACCGACAATGCGGTTACAATCCGTGATCGCGACAGTATGGAGCAGGAGCGGGTGGCTATTGCAGAGCTTGACGACTACTTCCGCGACAAGTTTGATTTCTGATTCTGAATTGATTTCGGAGACGGTTCTTCCGAATGTACGCAATGCGTGCGAATTCGGAAGGGCCGTCTCTTTGTTTTATTGCTATGGTGGAGAAGAGAAAGAAAATCACATTCGGCATCTGCCTGGCAGCCATTGCCCTTCTGACTGCCCTGCGCTTTGTACTTGCAAACGCGCTTGGCATCTGGTTTCTGGCGGAGCAGCAGATGGATGACGCCCTGTTTGTGAAGTACAGCGTCCTGAGCGACCACTACGGGGCAGGTACATTGCTCCCGACAGAGGGCTATGCCCTGCTGAAGGATATGGGGTTTGCCTACCTGCTTGCCTTCACGGGTCTTCTGCCTTTCTCGTTTGCGACATTCATGACAATCATATGGACGATAGATGCTGTCCTTTCCGGACTTGCAGTGAAGCGCCTGTTTCACGGCGGCATGTTTTCCTTCACCCTGGGCTACCTCTTCGTCCTCTATGCACCATGTGCCTTTGAATACTATCTGGGAACAAGACTTTACCGGAATACGGTCCTGACCCCTTTCTACTTCCTTGTCTTCGGCCTGCTCCTGGAGGCGGTTCTCGATATCCATGAAGGGCAGGCGGTTCGCAGGCTTCTTCTGGATGTGATGCTGCTGGGTCTGGCAGCATCCTTCACGGTGATGATCAAGGAGGACGGGATCTGGATCACAGCGTCTCTTGCGGCATGTGTCCTGTTTCTTATGATTATTCTTCTTGTAAGAAGGGCAAAGAAGAAGGAGAGCGTAGCAGTCCTCATCGGAAAGGCCCTGGCCCTCTGCATCCCCTTTCTTCTCATTTTCACGGGAACCGCTATCTGCAGGCAGTTAAACTACGATGCCTTCGGGGTCCGGGAGACAAATACCAGAACAGAAGGGGAGATTGCGGGCTTTCAGAACCGGATCTACAAAATTGCTTCGGATGAGCGGACGGCT
>JAZASQ010000064.1:0-10320 GCA_036343235.1 Lachnospiraceae bacterium | reverse complement strand
TCCTTCCTTCACTTTCGACACCGCCGCAAATAACCGCCTCTCCAAGGCCGACATCGCCGCTGTTCCGACGCGAATTGTCACAGAAATTTCGGAAAGATTGGTCTTAAAGGATCCCGCGCCGGCGGAAGGTTAAATACTCTGCCTTGAGCAAAGCCTGCCTTTATGGGGCGCTGATTTACCCGCGCCGGCGGAAGGCTGAATCTGTGCCTCCCGAAGGCGGATTTCAAAAAAGAAGTTTACTATTTTCCGCTGTCTCGCTATAATAGACAAGTTAAAAACATAGATTTGGAGGTTTTGTTTTCATGTTCAATAGAAAGTCCGCCGCAAAGCTGGCTGCTGCCGGTCTTCTTGCTGCCATGGTCCTCACTGCCTGCGCACCGTCAGATAGCGCTGCACTTGTCACCATCAACAAGGGCGAGGCCACCATCGAGTACGGCTACGGCTACTTCATGGCCAAGTATTATCAGTCCCTTTACGATATGACCTACGGCTCCTACTACGGGAGCAATTTCTGGACCCAGGATATGTCCGGCGACGGTACCACAATGGAAGAGAACGTCAAGGACTCGGTCCTCGACGAGATGAAGTCCGAGTACATTCTGGGCCAGCACGCCGCAGACTACAATGTTTCCCTGACGGACGACGAGACAAAGGCCATCAGCGACGCCGTGGACAAGTTCTTCTCGGATAATGACGAGGAATCCCTGAATGCCATGGGGGCCACGAAGGACTATGTCACAAAGATGCTGACGGACGAAACGACCACAGCAAAGGTGAAGGCCGCCATTGAGGCCGAGCAGGACGTTTCCCTGACGGACGCCGAGACCGGCCAGTCGAAGATTTCCTACGTGAAGTTCTCCACGGAAGGCACGACGGATTCCGACGGCAACAAGACCGAGATGTCCGACGAGGACAAGGCCGCAGCCAAGGAAAAGGCCGACGAGCTGGCCAGTGTGATGGCTGCTGACTTTGAAGACAAGGCCAAGGAACTGGACGCTACGATTTCCACATTTACTTATACGACAGCAGCGGACTCCTATGAAAACGAGACCCTGCCCGAGGCAGTCATCAAGGCAGCCAAGGAAGTGGAAGAAGGCCACACCAGCGCTGTCATTGAGGATCCCGATACCGGATACTACATCGTCCGCATGGATGCCGTTCATGACGATGAGGCCACAGCAGCAAAGACAAAGGAACTGACCGAAAAGGCCCAGGAGGACCACTACAAGGAGGTCCTCGACAACTGGGAATCCGAACTCAAGTGGTCTGTAGACGACAGCCTCTGGAAGCAGGTCACGATGACCGACTCCACATTCACGATGAAGCAGAGCGCGACAGGCAGCACGGATGCGACTTCCGGCAGTGCTGTAGATGCAGGAACCACATCCGACGGCGCAGTATCCACGGATTCTACAAGCGGCAACTAAATGATTTACCACAGCTATTAAGTCATTCACCCGCCGGCAAATGAATTTGCCGTGGGTGATGACTTTTGGCGCTGTAATCACATTCCATACCAATATTTTCTGAGGGCGAAATAGTATATGGAACAGTTTGTAATCAAGGGCGGCAAGCCCCTGTCCGGAGAGGTAGCCATAGGCGGGGCGAAGAACGCGGCCCTGGCCATCCTGGCTGCAGCGGTCATGACGGACGACACGGTCACGATTGAAAACCTCCCCGATGTCCGGGACGTGAATGTCATGTTGGGCGCCATAGAGGGAATCGGCGGCCGCGTGAAAAGGCCCGATCCCCACACGGTCGTCATCAACGGCTCCGCCATTGAATCCCTGAACGTCGACTACGAGTACATCAAGAAAATCCGGGCTTCCTACTACCTTCTGGGCGCCCTGCTCGGCAAGTACAAAAAGGCCGAGGTCGCCCTTCCCGGCGGATGCGCCATAGGGAGCCGGCCCATAGACCTCCACCTCAAGGGCTTCCGCGCGCTGGGAGCCGATGTGGATGTGAGCTACGGGCTGATCTCCGCTGAGGCGGACCGCCTCATAGGAGCCCATATCTACCTGGACAAGGTTTCCGTCGGAGCCACCATCAATATTCTTATGGCGGCCACCCTGGCGGAGGGCAGAACGGTCATAGAGAACGCAGCCAAGGAACCCCACGTAGTTGATGTGGCAAACTTCCTGAACTCCATGGGCGCCGACATCCGCGGGGCCGGGACAGACGTGATCCGCATCACCGGTGTCACCCGTCTGCACGGGACGGAGTATTCCGTCATTCCGGACCAGATAGAGGCCGGAACCTTCATGTTTGCGGCAGCCGCCACCCACGGGGACGTCCTTGTGAAGAATGTCATCCCCAAGCATCTCGAGGCCACGACAGTCAAGCTCTTAGAGACCGGCTGCGAGATCGTGGAATTTGACGACGCGATCCGGGTCATTGCGACGAATACCGACCTGAAGCCTACCTCCGTTACGACGCTTCCGTATCCGGGCTTTCCCACGGATATGCAGCCCCAGATGACAGCAGTTCTGGGTCTCGCGAGCGGGGTGTCCACGGTCACGGAGTCCATCTTCGAAAACCGCTTCAAGTATGTAGATGAGCTGGTCCGGATGGGGGCCAATATCAAGACCGAATCCAATATCGCCATCATTACGGGCGTGAAGGGCTATACCGGGGCCAGGGTGTCCGCTCCGGATCTCCGCGCCGGCGCCGCTCTTGTGATCGCGGGCCTTGCGGCCGACGGGTTCACAACAGTCGACGATATCCACTATATCCAGCGTGGCTATGAAAATTTCGAGGGGAAGCTCTCAGGCCTCGGGGCTGACATCGAGAAGACGTCGGACGAGCGCGAGGCGCAGAAGTTCCGCCTGCGGGTTTCCTGAATTATCACATCCTTTCTACGGGCAGGGTTCTCCCTGTCCGTTTTCTTTTGCAAATCTGACAGGCACACAGGTACTGCTTGTGCACGGAGCAGGATCTGCCTGACTGATATGGAAATCCCTTCATTTCCGGCTATGCCGGCGGTGCCGGAAGTGAAAGAGACTCTGTATCAGGCAGGAATGGCCTGTTTGAGGTTTATCTGTAGTTGATCAGTGGTTTATATCAGCGCCTGCCTCGGGGTGCGGGTGCCTTGCGGCGCGCCTCCTGGCGGTTCTTGCGGATGGTCAGGACGATGGAGACCACAGTGAAGGCAGTCCCGAGAAGGAGGAATACAAGGACAAGAGGCGAGACGCCGTCGCCATCCGTCTCACCGCTGCCGAAGCCGGAAGCGGCCTTGTCGGGCTCGGAATCGCTGTCATCATTTTCTTCGCCGTCTGTATCATCAAAGTCTTCTGTATCTTCTATTTCTTCGTCGTCGAAGTAGGTGTAGGAGCCTTCGTCGTTATAGGAAGAGCCTGCGGAGCTGCTGTCTCCTGAGCTGCTTCCATCGGAATTTTCATCTTCCTCCAGCCAGCTCATCATGAATTCGTCGTTGGCTCCCGCGTCGGTGTCCGAGGTATCTGAGCCTCCTGCGGATGCCTTATAGCCGGACGTGTTGCTGCTTTCGGAACTGTTCGTGCCGGAATTCGTGCCTGCAGGCTGTGTATTTCCGCCCTTTGCGGAATTTGTGCTGTCAGAATCGGTAGAATTGCTGCTGGTTTCATTCCTGCTGTCTGTTCCTGTCTTTGCCTCACTCAACTCCTTCTTTGCCGAATCCAGTTCGCTTGTCAATGCTGCATTTTTCTTTTTGAGATCAGCGACTTCGTTGCTGTCATCGCCTGCTTCTTTTGCTGCTTCAGCCTCCTCTTTGGCCTTCTTTGCCTCCGCCTGAGCAGCGGTGAGTTCCTTTGTCAGGGCTTTGTTCTTCTTTGTGAGTTCAGCCACTTTCTGGCTGTCACTGCCTGTTTTTTTGGCTGACGCGGCATCGGCTTTGGCCTTCTTGGCCTCCGCCCGGGCTGTGGCCACCTGTCCTTTGGCAGTCTTTGCTTCGTTCTGGGCGGCCGTGAGCTGTGTTTTGGCTTTCTTTGCCTCGTTCTGTGCTGCTGTTAGCTGCCCCTGGGCGATCTTTGCTGCATTCTGTGCTGCGGAGAGCCGGGCCTTGGCAGTCTTTGCTTCGTTCTGAGCGGCCGTGAGCTGTATTTTGGCAGTCTTTGCTTCATTCTGAGCGGCTGAAAGCTGTGCCTTGGCTGTATCTGCCTGTTTTTGGGCAGCTGTCTGTCCGGCCTTGGCATTGGCGGCCTCGGACCGGGCCAGTTTTAGATCGTTTTTTGTGCTTGTGAGCTGGGTCTGCAGGGCGAGGACCTGCTGCTTCAGTGCTTCGATTTCCTTATTTGCCTCTTCGTTTTCCGCTTTGGCCGCAGCCTGTTCTTTTGCATTGGCTCCGGATTCTTCGGATGAATTGCTGTCTGCCTTGTCCTTTCCTTCATTTTCCTTCTTCAGGGCATCGAGGGCGGCGTTTGTTTCACTCAGCTGCTTTTTCAGTTTTGCGATGTCCTCTATGGCATCTTTGAGTTCGTTTCCGTTGGCAGTCAGGAGGGAGTCGTTTTCCTCCTTCATGTCTTCATTCATGGCTTTCAAAGCGGCATTGTCTTTTGTCAGGTTTTCGTTTGTCTCTGCGAGGGTTTTGTTTGCGGCTTCTGCGGCCTCTCTGGCTTTTTGGGCTTTCTCCAGGTCGGCCTGGGCTTTTGCAAGGGCTTCTTCTGCTTCTTTCTGTTTTTCTATGGCTTCCTGCCGGGCTTTATCCGCAGCCAGGAGTTTTTCCGCTGCCCCCGTGTCATCCGCGGCGGCCTTTTCTGCCTCCACTTCCTGTCTGGCTTTTTCTGCCTCCTTCCGGGCGGCTTCTGCCTCAGCTGCCTTTTGATCTGCCTCGGTCTTGCTGGCCATGGCTTCTGCATGGGCTTCCTCCGCCTTTTTGCGGGCAGCCTCCGCTTCCTCTTTCGCTTTTTGTGCTTCGTCTTTTTCTTTCTGTGCTTCTTCTTTCGCTTTTTGTGCTTCGTCTTTTTCCTTCTGTGCCTGGTCTATGGCTTTCTGTGCTTCCTCTTTCGCTTTCTTTGCCTCTTCCTCAGCTGCTTTTATCTTTTCTTCCGCAGCCGGATCGGAGCCTGTATTGTCCCCTGCGTCGGAGCCTGTATTTGCAGGCACTTTGTCCGGGAGACCTGCTTTTTCCTCTTCCGTCAGGACTTTTGTGGTCCAGCTGGCCGAGTAGTTGGGGAAGACCTGTTCGTGGTCAAATACATAAGTGCTCCGCACGGGCGGCCCCTGGACCCCGTCCGCAATGAAGCCGTTGTCGTCGTGCCAGGTTTCCATGACAGCCAGCTTTTCGTCGGATTTTATAGGAGGAATAATGGCTTCAGGGAGGGAGAAGAGTCCGTCCCCCACCGTGGTGATGGCGTAGAAGGTGCCATTGCTGCCGTGCCAGAGCTTCTCCTGGCCGGCCTTGACCCGGATGCCGGTCCGGCTGACATCGAAGCCTTCCGGGAGCGTTCCGGCATTCAGAATAATCTTTGACTCCCGGATCTGAAAACGGGGGGTCAGGGTCTGGTCCGTCTTGCCGTCCGGAATGCAGGTGCCGTCGGAAGCGGAAACTTTTTTATTATTCTGGTCGAACCAACCCAGGAAGCGGAATCCCTTCTGCTTGAGGGCAGGGAGCTTGTGGGCTGCGGCGTTTCCACTTCCGTATGTGAATGTCCGCTCGCTGATGACCGGGAATATGGGGTAATCTGCAGGGTCTATTTCCTCCATATGGGAAATGCCGGAATCGCCGGTCATATTGTAGGCCGGGGCAGTCAGGGTGACCTTGTGGGTCCTGTTTTCAGTGATATCCATGCCGTAGACGTCGAAGCGGTCCGGCGCCTTGATGATGATCTGCGGGTTGCCGGAGGCGTCTTTGGCGGTTTCGGTGGTGGGGATTGAATTCAGGGTGCAGGCGGTATAGGTCTGGTTCCACTCGTCCTGGGTGGGATTGTAGACGAAAGTCTGCCCGTCGCTTACGCCCCCGTAGATTTCATAATAATTTGTGTCCGCCCTGCCCCTCGTGGTATAGGGCTTGTTCGTCTTGGGATCGATGTGGTCGTTGGGGCAGAACCAGGTGGCCCGGATCGCTGCGGTGGCATCCCTGGCACTGACGTGGTTAATGCAGGTGGAGAGAATCTCCGTGTCGCAGAGGGCAAGGGGACCGGCGAAGCCCTGGGCTGTGAAACCCTGCCGCCCGTCCGTGTAGTCGACCTTCGAAAGGATGCGGACCGTCATAGGGGTTTCCTCGTAAACGGGCTCATACTGGTCCATCCCCCGGGAGTCGGTCACATGGTAGTAGGGGTAGATATATCTCTCTTGGTCGGGCAGGCCGTTGCCGGCCCTTTTCTGGATTTCTTTGGCCTGTCCCCGAAAGCGGTCGCCGTTATAGCACATGGCGTCTTTTGAAGAGAGATACCCGTCTTTCCCGTCGAGGTCCGCTGCTGAGATCAGCCGGCTGTAGTCGATGGTCTTGTAGTCGGAAATGTTGATGATCTGCGCATTGACGCAGCCGTCAAACATGTGGTCCATGTATAGGACTTTGGAGAAGTCCTTATTTGTGAAACCGAGTCTTTCAATAGAGGAGCAGTTGTAGAATATGTGGTCAAGACGGATGCAGCCCGCAGTACTGAACGTGTCCGCCCCTTCAACACCTGTGAGGGCGGAGCAGTCTGCGAACATGTAGGACATGCTCTGTACTTTTGCGGTGTTGACCTTCTGAAGGTCGATATTCTTCAGATATCGGCTGCCTTCAAACATGTGGGCGCAGTTCCTGATGTCGAGCCCGGCCCAGGCTTTTAGGTCGATGGACGTAAAACCGCTGTCCTTGAAGAAACAGTTCAAAGAAATGGGCTGGGCGAAGCAGAAGCGGGAGATGAAGGGGGCAAACGTGATGTCTTCTGTCGGCGCTTCCCCGCCGGCGGTCCTTCCGTAGCCGGCAAACAGGCCTTCAGCGTTTGTGACATTCGCGACAGACCAGTTTCCGCCGAAAGTAATGGCGGGACTCCCGTATTTCAGGGCGAACATATAGGACATGTCCGTTACGTTTTTCGTATTGAAGGAGCTTAGGTCGATGGTCCCGTTTCCCATGCGGTCCCGGAACATATTTGCCATGGAAGTGACGCTTGCGGTATTGAATTTCCTGAGGTCCAGAGCGCAGGCTGTCCCGGCGAACATGCCGGACATGTTCGTGACGGAAGACGTGCTGAATGCCGGGCCGAAGGAAAACTCCTTCACGGTCCGGTCTCCGGCGAACATATTGGACATATCGGTCACGCGGGAGGTGTCGAAAGCCTCTCCGAACGAGATCTTCGAAGCGGCAGAGCAGCCCAGAAACATGGAGGCCATGGAAGTGACAGCCGAAGTGTCCATGGAGGTCAGATCGATCTCGGGCAGATTTTTGCAGTTTTTGAACATGGCCGCCGCACTGACGGAAGCACCGGGAATGGCGCTTCCTGGCGCCAGATTGCCGCACTTGAAGCTTGTGAGGGCCTCGTCCCCTTCCGCCAGGGAAGAGATATCCTCGGCCCGGGAGAAGTCGAGCCCCCTGAGGTCCAGGGCCGTAAGGGCCGTATCCCCGGCGAAGAGGCGGGAGGAATCGGAAGGCGCAATAGCCTTCATGGTCTTCGCTTCCTCCGGGCAGTCCGTAAGGCCGCAGCCCGCCTCGAATTTGAGGGACGTGAGCTCCGGGCAGTCCGTGAAGCAGCGCTTGGCGATCACGACCCGATAGGGGATATTGTCGATGAGGGCGCACCCGTAGACGGTCGCATCGCCCTTGGCCGCGCAGCGGTAGAGGGTGACAATCTCCTTCCCGTCGTCAGAGAGACCCAGGCTATAGGCGTAGTCATTGATCCAGGAATAATTCTCAGGCAGGGCCTCCCTGACCTCAATGAAAAGGGAGTCTTTGATCTTCCGGGAAGAGGTATCGGATGCAGCTGACGCTGTCTCAGCTGCCCGGACATATAAGGGCATGACAGTACCGGGAACGGAAGTGGCGGCAATCAGCAAGGCGGCTATGAAAGCGCCTGCCCGCTTGATATGCGGTGAAGTATGAACTTTTCTGAACATGTAGTCTCCTTTTTTCGCTTAAAAAGGAGGTACAAAAAAAGAAATGCAGGTTCATTATGAGCCTGCACTCCGGGGAATGTCAAATTAAATTTTGTTTATAAAGATGAAATTTCTATAAACTCCGGCCGGGGCCGGGTCTGTAAACGGCATGGGCCGAGCCTGTAAACTGCCGGGGCCGAGCCCTGTATACGGCCGGGGCCGAGCCCTGTGCGAGGCCCCCCGCCTTACACGGCGGGCAGATATTTTAATAGAACTTCGTGCAGGTCCTCCCTGTTATAGGGCCGGGCCAGGACTTCTTCGAAGCCTTCCGCCTTCAGAACAGCAGTATCAGGAGAGGGTACAGCCCCTGTGAGAAGGACAGCGGGGATGTCCTTATAGGCTGTATTATTGGAGCGCATGGCTGCAAGGGCATTTTTCCCGCTCAGGCCCGGCAACTCTTCGTCAAGAAGGATCATATCGAACTTTCGCTTGGCTGCCAGGCGGACAGCGGCTTCCCCGTCGTTTACGACCATGGGATCGATGCCGAAGCTGTTCAGGAGGCGGATCAGGACCCGGCGGTTGACACTGTTTCCGTCCGCCAGAAGTATCTCAGCGTCTGCCCGGACAGTACTCTCCGTCATGCCGGACATGGCGGCTGCCTGCTGCAGGCCCTGCCGGTCCCGGATGGCATCCTTGATATTCCCGATGGGGTGCCCGTCCAGGACCTCCTGGGGAATGGCCACGGTCATGACATTATTTTTCTTCCCGTTGACGGAAATTTCAATGCCGCCGTCCATTTGGTCCACAAGGCCGGCAGCGAGGGCGAGCCCTATGGTCTGATTCAGATTTTCCGCTCCCAGCATGTTGTTGCCGGCGCTGATGATCTCCCGGGCGGCCGAGATTTGGGCGGGCTCGAGGGGAGCCCCGTCATCTGTCAGCTGGATGGCCAGGCAGAGCCCCATCTCTTTCTCGGTCACGAATGTGATGTCTGCTTTGACTGCGCTTTTCGGCTTATGGTCCAGGCTCGCGAAGATGAGATTGATGAGGAGCTGGCAGATGTGCCTGCGGTCGCCGAAGAGAACCTTGGGAATTGTGACTTCGGCGGATACAGCCACCTTGACATCGGAGCCGTGGGAGAGGATATCCGCAAAGCTTATGATGTCGGACAGGAGATCGGCAGAATAATATTTCGCCCGGGTCAGTTCCATTTCAGGCGCTTCCCCCTGGCCGAAGTCCAGCAGGCTGTCTATGCAGTCCAAGAGGTTCTCGGAGGTCTGCTTCGCCTCCAGGGACAGGTTTGCCCCTTCTTCGGTCTCCGCATGTTCGTAGATGAGCCCCAGGAGCCCGCCCACAGTGTGAAGGGGCAGGCGGACCTGGTTGGCTATATTGTTCACGAACTGGCTGCGGGCCTCCGTCTGAACGGACCGGAGGGCAGTGGCCTGCTCGCGGCTTGAGAAGAAGTTCACAACGGAGATTATTGAAAAGACGGTATAGAAATTGATTCCGGTGGAAAGGATGATCTTGTTGGACATGGAGCCGGACCGGGCCGAGGCAAAGGCTTCTATTATTATGGCAAGGGCCAGAATCGTGGAGCCGGCGATGATGGACTTATGGCCGGGAACCATCTTTGCTCCGCTTGAATAGAGCAGGATGAAGGAGACGATTATGGAGGCGAATACAAAGAGCTGCTCCGTGAAGACCAGGTACATGAAGGATGTCCGGTCCAGGACCCCGAAGGCAAAGAACCAGTCCATGCCGGCATTTACGACAATCAGAGCGGCGCAGACCGTGTCGAAGTAACGGCTGAAGCGGGAGGTCTCCACATAATTAATATAGAGAAGCCAGGGAAGGTTTATGGCCAGGAGAGATGTGACACTGACGTTTGTGGCGGCCGTCGTGTTGCCGAAAAATACCATGCCCAGGGGGTTTCCGGCAATTGTCCAGCAGGCGACAGCGAAAAGCATGGCCCCGAGATAGAGAAAGCCCCTTCTCTTGTGGACCTCCTTCAGGCGGATGTGGGAAGCAAGCAGCATGGAAAGGGCCAGAAGGAGGTTCGTGAAGCCGGTCAGCATGCTGTAAAGGGAGTTCGTGACGATCTTGTCCAGGGCCACATCCGGGTATGTCCCGGCAAGGGTTGTCTTTTGCGCCCCGGTGCTGATGTAAAAGTAGATATTGATGAAGATGCTGAAAAGGGTCAGCAGGGAATATATGAGAAAAATAATGAACTCATTTTTCCGCCGCCGTTTTTTGTCGTAAACCTTCCGTTTTTCCATGGCGTTTTTCATGTCCTTCTGTCGTTACAGTTCACGGATCCCGCGCGAGCTG
>JAZASQ010000063.1:0-10335 GCA_036343235.1 Lachnospiraceae bacterium | reverse complement strand
GGGCGCTGAAATCAGCGAGGATTTCAAGGGGGAGAGCATCATGATGATCGGCGTCCTCCGCGGGGCGGCCTTCTTCACCTGCGAGCTCGCAAAGCGCGTCACGGTTCCTGTCACGATGGAATTCATGTCCACGTCTTCCTATGGAAGCGGCACCGTTTCGTCCGGAGAAGTCGTCCTGAAGCAGGACGTGGAGCTTCCCGTTGAGGGCAAAAACATCGTTATCTGCGAGGACATCATCGATTCAGGCAACACGCTTCATTACCTTTCGAAGCTCTTCAAGGATCGGAAGGCCAAATCCGTCAAGCTCTGCGCCATGCTGGACAAGCCCGACCGCCGCGAGGTTGACGTCAAGGTCGATTACACGGGATTCACGATCCCAGACGAGTTCGTTGTCGGCTACGGCCTCGACTATGACCAGAAGTACCGGAACCTGCCTTATATCGGGGTTGTCACGTTCGATAAGTGATTCTCATGACTAATGTAAACCCCAAGTGATTTCGCCCCGGTATCTTTTTTCGCCTGCCGGGACAGACCTCCAATCGCATAGAGAGGAGCTTATATTTGAACAGAAAAAGAAGGCCGTCTGTCGGTCTCTACATCATGATCGTGATTGTCGCTGTCATGCTCTGGTTTGCTTTTGCCCAGAGCCGGCCTTCGACGATTACGAAGGAAAAATTCGAAAAGTACTTGAAAGACGGCGAGGTTGTCAGCATCCTCATCAGCCAGAACGACGAGGTGCCTACAGGTTCCGCCACCATCCGGGTCATCATGGGGGACAATCCTCAGGACACGGTCCGCTACACCCTCTATCTCTCGGATGTCAATGATTTCCAGGACTACCTTGATGAGAAGGGCTTCACGGAGTACACGGTGAACGACGTCAGCGGGGACGGCTACATGAAGACCCTGCTCCCTATGCTCCTTGTCGTGGCCCTCTGCTTTGTCCTCTTCACTTTCATCATGAACGCCCAGGCTATGAGTATGGGCGGGGGTGCTTCCGGAAGTAATTCGAAGATGATGAACTTCGGCAAGAGCCGTGCGAAGATGACATCCAAGGATGAGAACAAGGTCCGCTTCACGGACGTGGCAGGCCTCGAAGAGGAGAAGGAAGAAGTCGCGGAAATCGTGGACTTCCTGAAAGACCCCGGCAAATATACGGATGTCGGAGCCCGCATTCCGAAAGGCCTTCTGATGGAGGGCCCTCCCGGAACCGGTAAGACCCTTCTGGCCCGTGCCATTGCCGGCGAGGCCGGCGTGCCCTTCTTCTTCATTTCCGGTTCGGACTTCATGGAGATGTTCGTCGGCGTCGGTGCATCCCGGGTCCGCGACCTCTTTTCCGAGGCGAAGAAGAACTCGCCCTGCATTATTTTCATAGATGAGATCGATGCCATCGCCAGACGCCGGGGTACCGGTATGGGCGGCGGCCACGATGAGCGGGAACAGACGCTGAACCAGATCCTTGTCGAGATGGACGGTTTCGCCCCGAACGAGGGCATCATTGTCCTTGCGGCCACGAACCGGGTGGATATTCTGGACCCGGCCATCATGCGGCCCGGCCGTTTCGACCGGAAGATCTATGTCGGCCGGCCCGATATGCGGGGAAGGAAGGAAATCCTTGACGTTCACGCGAAGAACAAGCCCCTGGGCGACGACGTGGACCTGGAGCAGATTGCCCAGACCACAGTCGGATTCACCGGTGCGGACCTTGAGAACCTCATGAACGAGGCTGCCATCAATGCTGCCCGGGAAGGCCGCAAGTACATCACCCAGAAGGATATCAAGGATTCCTTCGTGAAGGTGGGTCTCGGGACCGAGAAGAAGTCCCGCATTGTATCCGACCACGACAAGAAGATTACGGCCTACCATGAGAGCGGGCATGCGATTCTCTACCACCTGCTGCCCCTTGTAGGTCCGGTCTATTCGATTTCCATCATCCCCACAGGCCGGGGCGCTGCGGGCTATACCATGGCCCTGCCTGAGAAGGACAAGCTCTTTGAGACCAAGGAAGAGATGCTCGAGGACATCACGGTTTCCCTCGGGGGCCGGGTGGCTGAGCAGCTGATTTTCGGCGATGTCACGAACGGGGCTTCAAATGACCTGAAGGTGGCCACTCAGACAGCACGGGATATGGTCACGAAATACGGCATGAGCGAGAAGATGGGTCCTGTATGCTACCACGAAGGGGAGGATGAGGTCTTCCTCGGCCGGGATTACGGTCATGTCAAGGGATACAGCGGCGAGATTGAATCTGATATCGACCGTGAAATCCGCTGCATCATGGACGAATGCTATGAGCGGGCGGAGAAGCTCATCAGGGAAAATATGGACATACTCCACAAGTGTTCCGAACTCCTTCTGAAGGAGGAGAAAATCGGCCGGGAGGAATTTGAGGCCCTTTTCGACGAGAAGGCCGCTTCCTCCGAGACCTGAGACCGGTGAAAAGGCTGCTTTTTCAGGGCAGTCTTTTTTCTTAAAAGCCGTTTCTTTTGAAACGCATGAAAAGAGATGATGACATATGTCAATCAACAGAGACGCCCTCTTTGCTGACGGTACCCGGGAATATGTAAGCCCTACGGAGCCTGAAGCCGGAGACAAGGTCACCCTGCGCTTCAGGGCAGCCCATGGTAATATCCTGTCTGTATTCTTAAAGACCCGCTTCAATGAAACGCCCATGACTCTGGAAACGGAAGGGGATGTTTTCGACTGGTACCAGGCTGTTCTTCGGGTCGGGCAGGAGCCTCTGACATACATCTTCCGGATTGAAGCCAATGACGGCAGCGGGGACCGCTGCTTCTTTGACCGCTACAGTGTCAGTGACGAGCTCCGGCCCCAGTATTCCTTCAAGCTGGTACCCGGCTTCTCCACGCCCGAGTGGGCCAAGGGGGCTGTCATGTACCAGATCCTCGTTGACCGCTTTGCGAACGGGGACAAGACAAACGATGTCACGGAGCACGAGTATCACTACATCAATACTTATGCCCACCAGATCAAAGACTGGAACGAGCTGCCTTCTACTTTCGATGTCTGCAATTTCTACGGGGGCGACCTGGAAGGGGTTGCGGAAAAACTCTATTACCTGAAAAGCCTGGGTGTCGAGGTCATCTATTTCAACCCCCTATTCGTATCTCCTTCGAACCACAAGTATGACATTCAGGACTACGACTATATCGATCCCCACTACAGCAAGATTGTAAACGACGGGGGAGAAGCGCTTGCTGACGGGGATACGGACAACACCCATGCGACGAAGTATATACAAAGGGTGGCGGACAAGCAGAATCTTGAAATGAGCAATGCCTACTTCGCCTACTTTGTCTCCCTGGCTCACAGCAAGGGCATCAAGGTCATTCTGGACGGGGTCTTCAACCATTGCGGCTCCTTCAACAAGTGGCTGGACCGGGAGCGGATTTACGAGAGTCACGGGGCCTATGAGCCCGGTGCTTACATCAGCAAGGAGTCCCCTTATCACGACTACTTCCAGTTCTTTGGCGGCAAGTGGCCTTATAACGGCAACTATGACGGCTGGTGGGGTCACGATACCCTGCCGAAGCTTAATTACGAGGGCTCCAAGACCCTCAAGGATTATATTCTCGGCATCGGGAAGAAGTGGGTCAGCCCGCCCTACAACTGTGACGGCTGGCGCCTTGACGTGGCAGCGGACCTGGGTCACTCCGAGGACTTCAACCATTCTTTCTGGCGGGAGTTCCGGGACGCCGTGAAATCAGCCAATCCCAACGCCGTCATCCTTGCAGAGCACTATGGGGACGCAGCCCCCTGGCTGCAGGGCGACCAGTGGGATACCATCATGAATTACTCCGCCTTCATGGAGCCCGTGACCTGGTTCTTTACCGGCATGGAGAAACATTCGGATTCCTACGAGCCGGAAGCTGTCGGCAACGGCCAGCGTTTCGAGCTGACTATGCGCCACTGCATGACGCAGTTTTTGCCGTCTTCTTTGTACTGTGCCATGAACGAGCTCTCGAATCACGACCATTCCCGATTCCTGACCCGGACGAACCACAAGGTGGGCCGGGTGGCGGACTTGGGGTCTGCAGCTGCCGGTGAGGGCGTGAACAAGTCTATCCTGAAGGCCGCCACGGTCCTGCAGATGACCTGGCCCGGAGCCCCGACTATTTATTACGGTGACGAGGCCGGTGTCGTGGGCTTCACGGACCCGGACAACCGGCGCACCTATCCCTGGGGCAGCGCGGACTACGAGCTCATCGACTTTTATCGCGATGCGATCCTCATGCACCGCCTGAATCCGGCTTTGAAGCATGGGGCCTTCTCCTTCGTGGAGTGCGGCTGGAACTATATTTCCTACGCCCGTTTCACGCGCGACCAGAAGATTCTTGTTGCCATCAATTCTTCGGGAGACCAGATCCATGTGAACCTCCCGGCCTGGAAGGCGGAAGTGCCTGTGAACTGTACCCTGGAGCAGCTCTTCGCCTCCGGCGACAACTACTACTCCATCATGCCCGAGGAATACCCGGTCCATGACGGCCGCCTGGAATGCGATCTCAAGCCCCATATGGCGCTCGTGCTGAAGTATGAGATTTCGTGAGTTTTAGGGTATAGTCTTCTTGATTTTCATTTGAGTGCCTTCCCTTATCCCGCAAGGGGCAGGGAAGGCGCTTTTTCTGCAAATGGCATCTCTTCACGGGCCGGGAGAGGGTAAAAACGGCCTGGTTTTGAAATTTGACACCCCTCAACTGGCCGGGAGGGGGTAAAAATGGCCTGGCTTTGAAGTTTGACACCCCTCAGCTGGCCGGGAGAGGGTAAAAATGGCCTGGCTTTGAAGTTTGACCCCCCTCAGCTGGCCGGGAGAGGGTAAAAATGGCTTGATTTTGGAATTTGACACCCCTCAGCTGGCCGGGAGAGGGTAAAAACGGCCTGGCTTTGAAATTTGACACCCCTCAGCTGGCCGGGAGAGGGTAAAAACGGCCTGGTTTTGAAATTTGACACCCCTCAACTGGCCGGGAGAGGGTAAAAACGGCCTGGCTTTGAAATTTGACACCCCTCAGCTGGCCGGGAGAGGATAAAAATGGCTTGATTTTGGAATTTGACACCCCTGCTGACCTGACTGGAACGCATAGCATGATAGCTATTGACTTCGCCCCCATGGAGGGCATCACGGGCTTCGCCTTCCGAAACGCCCACCACAGGCATTACGGCGGCATTTCCCGCTACTATACGCCGTTTCTCAATGTCCAGGCGGATTCCTGCTTCAGCCGCTCGGACATGCGGGACGTGCTTTTCGAGAATAATAAAGACCTGTTGGAAGACCGGACCTGCGCCCTGGTGCCCCAGCTTCTGACGGGGTATAGTGAAACTCTTCTTCTGGGAATCCGGACTCTTGCAGACATGGGCTACCGGGAGATTAATTGGAATCTGGGCTGTCCGTCTCCGACAGTCACGAGAAGAGGACGCGGAGCCGGGCTCCTTGCAGAACCGGAAAAAATCGACCGGATTCTCGATGAGACATTTTCTGCTCTTGAAAAAGAGAACGCCGATGTCCGTCTATCCGTCAAAATGCGGACAGGCATGAATTCTGCGGACTTCTTCCCGTATCTCGTGTCTATCCTGAACCGGTATCCCCTCTCTGAAATAATCCTACATCCCCGATATGCAGCTCAGGGTTATCAAGGATCTGTCGATGAAGATATATTTGCGCAGGCTCTTTCCGCAAGCCGCTGCCCCGTATCCTGGAATGGGGATATCAAAAGCCTTGAGGACGTGAAAAGAATCCGGAATCAATTTCCGAAGGTGGAGCGCATCATGATCGGCCGGGGACTTGTCACCGAACCGGCGTTGGCGGAAGAAATATTGAGAGGCCTTTCGGAAGACGGAAAACAGAAAAACCCGCCAACAGATGAGGCTCAGACCGCGCCTCAGACCGCGCCTCTCGTTCAAGCGCTTCCGAAGTCGGAGCCAGATCGCTTCCGAGTCTTCCACGATGAAATACTGGAGGGTTATCTCTCCTACATTCCGGATGAGAAGGGGGCTCTGGCCCGCATGAAGGAACTGTGGGAATGGTGGGAGAAAAACGCCTTATTTGCTGATTCGGCGATTCCTGCAGAAACTCTGTCCCGTACAATGAAGAAAATCAAGAAGGCCAAGAGCGTAAGTGAATACAAGGCTGAAGTATGCAGGATTTTGGACAGCCTTGCCGGCTGAACTGCTGAAGAATAGAGCACTGCAGCTCTTTATATCTTTTCTGACTTATGTTATATTTTCGGGCGGACCAGTTGCAGCCGTGGCGCTACGGCATTTTTTCTCAATGCATTCGCCTGCCTTTACCTGCTGCAGTCTGGTGATTTTATATTATTCTTAAAAATCAATATACCGGAAAGGAATCCCTTCATGAGTGACAATACTGTCAAGAATTCTTCTGCAAAACCTGCGCAGGGCAAGCACCGCAATGTGCACAAGTTGGTCCAGGTGGCCATGCTGTCTGCCGTTGCGACGGTGCTGATGCTGATTGAATTTCCCCTGCCTTTCATTGCACCGACCTTTTATGAAATCGACCTCTCCGAGGTGCCGGTCCTGATTGCCGGATTTGCCATGGGACCGGTGGCCGGCATCGTGACTGAGTTTCTGAAAGTTCTGCTCCATGTCCTGATCAAGGGAACCTCGACAGCCTTTGTCGGCGACTTTGCGAACTTCATTATCGGCTGCGCCTTCGTCGTTCCGGCCGCCCTCATCTATAAGCACCACAAGAGCAAGCACTCCGCCCTCATCGGTATGATTGCCGGTACCGTCATCATGGCTGTTGTCGGCGTCCTCATGAATGCCTATGTTCTTCTGCCGGCATATGGCAAGGCTTTCAATATGCCGATTGAGGCCTTCATCGAGATGGGTGCTGCCATTCACCCTGCCGTCAATTCCGTCATGCTTTTCTGCATCCTCCTTGTTGCCCCCTTCAACCTCATCAAGGGCGCAGTGGACACCCTGATTACCATGCTCCTCTACAAGAAGATTTCCATCCTGCTGAAGAGCTTCTGGAACCGGTAAACAATATCTGACGGAAAGCTGGGGCAAAGAGGACAAGGCGGTTTCTTCGGAAGTGGATTGAGTGACTATAATGGAAAGAAATGTGTTATCATAGAACCGGTAACTGACGGTTTTCTCTTATGATTCGGAGGTGCGGCCTATGGACGGTCAGGGCCCGGAGAAGAAAAACAAGCCATCCATCCTTTCACTGAAGGATGTCGCGAAGAGCGGAGGCCGGAGATACTGCGTCAATTGCGGGCGGCCGCTGCCGGCTTCGCGCATGAAGAGCCTCTGTGAACAGTGTGAGGCTGATGCCATATACAAGGACGTCAAAGAATACGTCCGGGACAACGATGTGAACGAGTACCAGGTGGCTGACCATTTCGACATCTCGGTCGATGTCGTGCGGAAGTGGATCCGGGAAGGCTACATGTCTTATAAAGGCGAAGAGCGGGTTTCTCCCCTGCCCGGAGACAAGGAAAATATTCGAATTTCGCTGAAGCAGCAGGACGAGCACCAGGGCTGGCACAGCGGGAAGTAGAATAATATAGTCGCTGAATGCGATGCACCGGTATCCTTGCAGCCCATATTTACATGTCATGCAGCACCAGCACATCATAGCGAACGGTTTTGCCATTCAGTGAGAAGGATGGTCTTTGACCCGCCAGGAAAGGTCCCCTGGCGGGTCTTTTTATGACAATCCGGGAAGGACACACGTTGCGTGCAGCATCAAACAGGGCCTCTTCGTCCGCGCAGGGGGCCTCAAGATAGTGGATGAGCTGGAACTTCTTTTTGACAAGCCCGGATTTCTTCCGTTCAGGAAACATGGGGTCGAGGAGAATGACGTCGGGATGCGAAGCAGGCTTTTCCGAGGCGGACGCTGCGTGGGAGTCGGCCGGCAGGGTTTTGGAGATTGTGCTCTGCGTGGAAGACTTTTTCAAGGCAAGGCGCCTCATCGCTGCAATGCTGTCCCCCTCTATGAGATGCATGCGGGAAGCGATTTCAGCGGTGGCCGGGTCGCCTGCAGCCCGCCGGATTGTATCGGCAAGGAGCATGAAGATAGTGTGGTCCCGCTCGTAGAGGGTCACTTCAAAGCCTGCGGCAGCCAGGAGGAAGGAATCTTCTCCCATGCCGGCTGTGGCATCGAGGACGGTAAGCACATGCCCGTCAGCAGGGGCCTTTTTCGGCCGGGCTGCCCGGACAACCAGTTCCCCGTTCAGATTGCTCTTGGCCGTCCTGGGCAGCAGGCGGGTGAAGTTGCCGCGCATTTTCTGTCCGCCTGCAGAAAGCCAGAGGCCGTCAGCGTCAGATATGAGGGCAGGAGTGGCAGCTGCCGACTGTGAATCAGCAAAGTCTGCCGCCCGGTCCTGCGCCTTGCGGGAATCTTCGGGTTTTATATTATTCTCAAGCTTCATCAAGGGGCCTTTCAGGTAAAGAGAGTTTTACATACGGAAGAATAGCACATGACGAATAAGTCTGCTATAATGTGTTCGGTTTTTGGCAGACTACCAGTTGTTGCGGTCTGTAATTTACGAGGCAGCGTGCGGCGTCGGTTGGCCGGCTGCCGGAAACAGGAAAGGAATTTATTATGAGCAAGATGGGAAAGAAGAACAAGGACTCCAAAGAGGCTGAGGCAAAGAAGATGAAGCAGCAGCTAGAGGCCCTGAAGCGGAAGAACGCGAAGAAGGGGAAGTGAGAATGCCTTGCAGCGGTCGCATGAACCTGCTCTGGCGCATGCAATACGCAATGCGTGCTGGACGGATTCGTTGCACATGACGAAATGGGGAGGAAGCTTATGGAAGAGGAACGCTGGGACATCTACGACAGGGACGGGAAGCCCACCGGCCGGACCATGGCCCGGAATGCCTGGCCCATGGCCCCGGGCGACTATCATGCGTCGGTCATCTGCGCGATCAAAAATTCCGCGGGGGAGTACCTGATTTCCCAGCGGGCAGCCGACAAGGAATGGGGTGCCGGCTGGTGGGAGTTTCCCGGCGGCGGCGTCCGGGCAGGAGAGACACCTGAGGAAGCCTGCATGCGGGAGGTTCGGGAGGAGACCGGGCTTTCTCTGCTCCCTTCGGAGATTTCCCATGCCCTCCGCTACTTCCGGGAGGACCCTGCTCAGGGGAACAATTATTTCATGGATGTCTTCACGGCAGCCACCCACTTCACCCTTTCGGATGTGAAGCGGCAGGCGGACGAGGTTCAGGAGCTCCGTTTCGCTACGGCTGCGGAGATAGCGGCTTTCGGGAAGCAGGGAATCTTCCTCCACTACGACAGCATCCGGTCAATCTTTGACAAATGAAAATTTCATATTCAAATGCAAGGCCCTTTCTGCGGCAGCAGGAGCAGGGGCCTTTTTTATGACATTTTTCAAAAACGTGTTATGAAAATGCCCGAAATCTGCAACAATTGCCGATAAAAAGTCGTTTTCAGTCGGATTTTTTGTGCAAAAGGCTGGCCTTTTCGGCCAAGTGTGATACAATAATGCCAAGTATCACCTGTTGGAGGGTGGGTCAAAGACGACCTGCCGTGTGAGGAAAGAGGTTATATCATGAGTGAGAAAAAGCAGAAGGAGAAGAAGGCGTCCAGGCAGAAGAGTGCCAATGCCATTCCCTTCTTCCATTCCATCAAGGGCCGGATTATTGCCCTTTGTACGCTGGCCGTGCTGTTTTCCGTCAGCATCGTCATGATCATCAGTCTTCCGTCCATCATGAGCACGATGAAGACCTCCGTTCAGGACTATATGCTGGCAGAGGCTGAGGTCTACGGGCAGCAGCTGCAGCGGATGGTTACGTCGAATTCCAACACCCTGAACCGGGCTGACTACCTGAAGGAGCGTTTCGGCAATCCCGATTTCAAAAATATCGGCAGTGCTTACATCTATATCATCAAGGGCGATGGGACCATGGTCTATCATCCCAATGCGGAGAAAATCGGCAAGCCCGTCGAAAACGCCACGATGAAGCAGGTCATTGCGGACCTGGCCGCCGGCAAGGAACTTGACCAGGTCAATATGGCCGCCTACAAGTTCAACGGCGATACGAAGTACTCTTCCTATTTCATCGGAAATGTCGGCATGGATGAACATTTCGTCCTGATTATTTCCGCCAGCGAGTCCGAGGCTCTGGCCCCTGTTACCGCTGCCCGGAACCGCATGGTCATCACCGGTATCATCCTGATGATTCTGGCCGTCATCGTTTCCTGGTTCATGACGAACCGCATCACGAGCCCCATCAACAGCATTACGGCTATCGTGGACAAGCTTTCCACCCTGGACCTGAAGAGGCCGGCGGAGCTGGACAAGCTTGAAAAGGAAAAGTCCGAGGTCGGCCAGATGGC
>JAZASQ010000062.1:0-10801 GCA_036343235.1 Lachnospiraceae bacterium | reverse complement strand
TGGGGAAGACCTATCTGGTAAAGGAATATTTCAATAATAATTTTTCCTTCTATGCAACTGGTGCATCCGATCTGAACATGAAAGGACAGCTGCGCCTTTTTTATGAAAGCCTGCTCCAATATGGCCGGGAGGACAGGACACGGCCGAAGGACTGGTTTGAAGCTTTCAGGATGCTGCGGGAACTGCTGGAGAAACCTACGGTACACAGGGATCCGGCAAGCGGCCGGAAAGTGATATTTCTGGATGAGCTGCCCTGGATGGATACCCGTCGTTCAGATTTTAAAAGCGCATTGGACTATTTCTGGAACAGCTGGGCGTCGGCTCAGGAGGACATTGTCCTGATTGTCTGTGGCTCTGCCACCTCGTGGATCATTGAAAATCTTTTGAAGGACACAGGCGGCCTGCACAACCGGGTTACACGGCAGCTTTATCTCCGGCCTTTTTCCCTTCATGAATGTGAGCAGCTTTTTTCTGCGAATGGGATTATCCTGACACGCCAGCAGATCATCCAGAGCTATATGATCTTTGGAGGGATTCCGTACTATCTGAATTACTTTGACCGGAGGCTGAGCCTGGCTCAGAATATCGAGGTTATATGTTTTCAGGAGGAGAGTCCGCTGCGATATGAATTCAGCCGGCTCTATGCTTCCCTTTTTCGGAATTCCAGGATGCATATGAAGATTATAAAAACACTTGCCCAAAATGGCAGTGGGATGTCACGGGCTGAGCTCGCCAAACAGAAGGATATCAGTGACGGCGCAGGGCTGACCGATGCCCTGAACGAACTGGAGCAGTGCGGGTTCGTACGCAAATATAAGAATCTGACCAGGAGCGATTCCACATGGTTTTACCAGGTGGTGGATCTTTTTACCCTGTTCCATCTTCGATTCCTGGAAAACGGCGATGTGGAATCGTGGATGACGCATATCAATACGCCGGGTTTCTATTCCTGGAGCGGCCTGGCTTTTGAGCTGGTATGTCTTCTTCATGTAGGGCAGATGAAAAAGGCGCTCGGAATTCAAAGCGTGGAAACGTCCGAATACAGCTGGCGGAGCAGTGAGACAAGGCCGGGGGCGCAGATTGATCTGGTCATAGATCGGAAGGACGACGTGATCAACCTCTGTGAAATGAAATTCTCTATGGATTCTTACCGGATCGATGCGGCATATGAAAAGAGCCTGCTGACAAAAACGGAAGACTTCCGCAAAGAGACCGGTACAAAAAAGGCACTGCATCTGACTTTTGTGTCAGCAAATGATCTGGCCCGAAATGCACATGCCAACTGCATTGTTTCAGAGATTCGCGGTGAAGACCTGTTTGCACCGGGGAATATGCTTTGAGGCATACGTGATGGTATTAGCAGGATTCTTTGACCAGCGGAGCCGGTGCGTGAGCGACGTAGGGAGCGGGATGGATTCGTTCGTAGAGGGGAGGGCGTATGAAAAGCTTAAGCACGGAGGAAAAAATATCTCTTGTGACCGGAAGCGGCATGTGGCACACGACGGCTGCAGGCGGCCTTCCATCCGTAATTCTGAGCGACGGACCGAACGGCCTACGGACACAGGAAGAAGGAACACAGGCCAATAATGACAGCATTCCGGCTACATGTTTCCCGACGGAAGCGACGCTGGCCTGCACATGGAACACGGAATGCATGGGGAAGGTCGCAGATGCCATTGCAAATGAGGCCATAGAGCACGACGTCTCTGTCGTTCTCGGTCCCGGCGTCAATATCAAGCGGTCTCCTTTCGGCGGGCGGAACTTTGAGTATCTGTCGGAGGATCCTTACCTTGCGGGAAAGCTGGCAGCTGCCTATATCGAGGCGATGGAAGAAAGAGGCGTGGGAACTTCTCTCAAGCATTTCGCCGGCAACAGCCAGGAACGCTTCCGCATGACTTCAAACAGCGAGATCGATAAACGGACGCTGCGCGAGATCTACCTCAGGGCCTTTGAGATCGCAGTCAAAGAGGGAAAGCCGGGAAGCGTCATGGCTTCCTACAACCGCCTGAACGGCGTATATGCCACAGAGAATGCCTTTCTCCTGACAGAGATCCTGCGGAATGAGTGGGGATATGAAGGGGCTGTCGTTTCCGATTGGGGTGCCTGCACAGACCTTGTGTGCGCGATTGAAGCCGGCATGGATCTGGAAATGCCGGACAGTGTAGGCTTTCACCGGCAGTATCTCGAAGAGGAAGTACAGGATCCAAAGGTGATGGCTGCGTTGGACAGGGCTTCCTCCCAGGTGACAGCTTTGGTGGAGAAATACCGGCCGGGAGCAGATGGCAGGGAAATTCGGGCAATCGATGCTCATGCCGTAGCTGAAGAGGCTGCTCTGGAAGGGGCAGTTCTTCTGAAGAATGACGGCATCCTTCCGATCACGGATCCGGCAGTAAAGGTATATATTACCGGACCTTTAAGCGTTCATGTCCGCATCCAGGGCGGCGGCAGCAGTCATGTGAATGCAAAGTGCTGTCCGGATATGAATGCTGTACTGAGAGAACACTTTGCCCTGGCTGATGATGCGGCTTCAGCGGATGTGATCCTCTATCTCGGCGGACTGGATGACAAGGCAGAGGGAGAAGGCTTTGACCGCACGAGCTTTACCCTGTCGGACGAGCAGATTCAGGACATGGAGAATGTTCTGAAACTTGGGAAGAAGGCAGTATTCATTGCCTTCGGCGGTTCACCGTTTTTCATCCCTTTCCGTGAAAAGTGGTATGCCATTCTTTTCATGGGGCTGCCGGGAGAGGCGGCGGATACGGCACTTTCAAAGCTTCTTTCCGGGGGGATTTCCCCTTCCGGGAAGCTGGCGGAGACCTGGCCGATCCGGTATGAAGACGTTCCGAGTCATACTGATTTCGCCGGAGAGGACAGAAATATCCGCTATTCGGAAGGCATTTTTGTCGGCTACCGGTATTATGATTCATCGGCTATTCCGGTTCAGTACCCGTTCGGCTATGGCCTTTCCTACTCGGAATTTCAGTATTCGGATTTACACCTCATAAGCAATCGGGGAAAGGTATCCGTACAGTTCAAATTGAAAAATACCGGAGCATTTGATGCGGCAGAGATTGCAGAGGTCTATATCCGGAATCCTATAGGAAACTTCCCGCGAGAGAAGAGATCTCTGCGGGGCTTTAAGAAGGTCTTCCTTCGTGCCGGACAGGAAACAGACGTGGAGATCCCGCTCGATGACCGGAGCTTTCAGGTCTTTGCTCACGGAGGCTTTGCTACAGCCAGGGGAACGTACACGGTCGAAGTCGGGAGCAGCCTCGATGATATCCGGATTTCGGAAGATTATTCTGTAGAAGAAGGACAGGTATTTACAAAGGATGATTTTCCGCAGGAAGTCTGGAAGGACTTCATCTATCCGACGAAGGGATTCTATGATAAGCGGAGCACAGTCCGGGAGATGAAGGACAGCTCTCCTTTGATCCGCCTGCTTCTTCGGCTTGTAAAGGGACAGGTCGGGAAAATATTTCCGGGAAGAGAGTTCGATGACCCGGAAGTTCAGATGTTTTGGGAAGGCCTCATGGATGGGCCGATTGAGGCGGTTGCCATCCAAAGTGACGGTCTGATCAGCCGAAAGCTCATGACAGCCCTGATCGATGATGCGAACGGGCATCACTTTAAGGTAATCGGGGATCTATTGAAGGGAGGAAAGGCATGAAATTGGATAATCGTACCAAGTGGTCCTACTGCATCGGAGCAACGGGACGGGATGCCGCCTATGCTCTGGTCAGCATGTACCTGATCGTCTACGTGCAGTACACGGTAAAGCTGAAAGCGGCGCAGTTTGCCGTGATCTCCGCCTGTATGGTAGCCTGTATGGTGTGGGATGCGATCAATGACCCCCTGATGGGCATCATCATTGAAAACACCCACTTCAAATGGGGCAAGTACAAGCCCTGGATCCTGATGGGCAGTATCCTGAATGCGATCGTCATCATCTGTCTCTTCACGATCCGGCCGACCGGGTGGGCTTTTGTGGTTTTCTACGGGCTCATGTACCTGGCCTGGGGCATGACCTATACGATGAACGACATTTCCTACTGGGGCCTGCTTCCCTCTCTTTCTTCGGATGCAAAGACCCGGGACACGCTGGTGACCCTGATGTCCATCTTCATCTGCATCGGTCAGTTTTCCGTGGCAGGCATCGTTCCGGTCGTTGTCGCCGGGAATGCCGTGCAGGCCTACCGGGTGACGGCCCTGATCGTCGGCCTCGGTCTCGTTGCCTTTCAGGCCCTGACCGCCTTTGGCGTCCGGGAACGGGAGCGGGATGACAGCGCAGAGAAGGTGACGCTGAAAAAGATGTTTCGGATCTTCTTCCGGAATGACCAGCTGATGACTGCAGGCATCGCCTTTTTCTTCTTCAATGTAGGACAGAACCTGCTTCTTCTTTTCGGCGTGAATTTTTTCTATACAGAGTTCGGCTATTCCCAGGGCGGGAACCTGGTCTTCTGGTATACGGTCATGTACGGCCTGGGTACCCTGGTATCACAGGCCCTGTTTTCCACGCTGACGTCCCACTTTAAGAAGAAGCGCCTGCTTACGATGGCGACAATCCTTCTGATGGTGAGCTACGGGCTCTTTCTCGGCTACGGCTACATCACGCCGAAGAATACGGTTCTCCTGAATGCCATCGGCTTTCTGATCTTTTTCTTCCAGGGCCTGATGAACCTCATTATTCTGGTATATGTGAACAATACGATCGAGTATGACGAATACCGTTTTCACGAGCGACACGACAGCATCATTTCCGCGGTCCGCTCCTTTGCTGTCAAGCTGGCCGGAGGGGCTGACCAGGGCCTGTCAGCGCTGATCCTGATCGTCAGCGGGATCTATGCGATCAGCCAGAAGATCTCGGGCATGGAGGTCGAAGTCAATCAGGGAACCATGACGAAGGATGAAGTCCTTTCCAAGGCAGACGGCTTCCTCGCAGGCGTATCATCCACCCAGCAGCTGATGCTGCGGCTCGGAATGGTCCTGGTGCCCGTGCTCACCATTCTGATCGCCTACTTCCTGCTTTCAAAGAAGTATCGTCTGGACGAGGAGGAGTACAACCGCATTGTGAAGGAGCTTGAGGAAAAACACTCCTGAGACTCAAAAAATGTTGACACACAGGTTAGCATATGCTATTTTTAGTTAGTCAAGTCTAACACCTAAACCTCTTTCAGAATCGGCTGGAAGATTCCGGGGCAGAATGTTTTGTGTGTAGGATATTCTGCGATGCCTACCCGGAGCCTTCGTCCAAACAGCCGGTTCCGCCAACTATCCGGATGAGTTTCCGGTTTCTATAATTGTTCCGAGGAGGGACAGGAATTGCCTGGAATACAGATTGCTTTTCTGTTTCCAGGCCGTGGTAACAACGGGAATGCGGTAATCCGCAGCCCGATTTATTTTCATTTAGAGTTAGACATGTCTAACTCTTATAAGGAGGAATCATGAGCAAAGTAGCAGTTGTTTTCTGGAGCGGAACAGGCAATACGGCAGCCATGGCGGATGCCGTAGTGGAAGGCGCGAAAGCGGCAGGCGCAGACGTGGATCTGCTGCAGGCAGGAGAGTTTTCTTCGTCAAAAGCCGGTGAATATTCAGGCATTGCTTTCGGGTGCCCGGCCATGGGGGATGAAGTTCTGGAGGAGGCGGAATTCCAGCCCATGTGGGACGATGTCAAAGGCTCCCTTGGCGGCAAGAAGGTTGCCCTGTTCGGCTCCTGGGGCTGGGGAAACGGCGTCTGGATGGACTCCTGGAAGGAAGATGCGGAAGGAAGCGGAGTCAGCCTGGTGACGGACCCTGTCATCTGCTGCAACGGACCGGATGACGCCACATTGCAGGATCTGCGGACATTAGGTGGGGCAGTCGCCTGACACAAAAAGAGAAGAAACATTTACAGCACCGCCTCTGATCGGGGCGGTGTTGCTTTTTATGCGGTTGTTTTCCCGACAGGCTGTTTCAGAAACTGTAGCAATAAAGAATAAATGATGCTAAAATATGTTAGTGCTATCTAACATATCAACCGGATGGAATTTGAGGAGGGGCTATGAAACCGGACTATAAGAACTGGATGCCAAAGGGAATGATCGCAGGAATTGCTGCCGGTACTATCGTCGTTGCAGTTTTCTTTCTCCTGTTTGTTTTTGGAGTCTTTTCGATACCGGGGACAGCCCGAGTGCTTCTTTCCGTCATTTTCGGAATCGGTTTGGCAGTACTTGTCTTTTTCCTCATCTGGGTGATTGCTCTATACAGGGCTTTTGACTACGATGGCAGTCGGCAGATGTCGCGGCAGATCATCGAAGGAACGGCGGACTACGTGAAACTTCCGGAAGGAGGAAAGGGACTGGATGTCGGCTGCGGAAGCGGGGCGCTTACAATCGCCTGCGCAAAAAGAAATCCCGGGGCCACCATGCTGGGTGTCGACCGGTGGGGAAAGGAATACGCCGCGTTCAGCAAAACCCTATGTGAGGATAATGCAAAAGCAGAAGGCGCATCTAATGTTTCCTTTCAATCCGGGAATGCGATAAAACTGGATTTTCCGGATGAAACTTTCGATGCGGTCACGAGCAACTATGTCTATCACAATATTTCCGGACAGGATAAGCAAATGCTGCTTCTCGAAACGCTTCGCGTGCTGAAGAAGGGGGGAACATTTGCCATCCACGATCTCATGTCCGAGGCCCGCTACGGGGATATGGACGGTTTTGTGAAAAGACTGAAAGAAATGGGTTATGAAGAAGTGGAACTTATTGATACGACGCATGGCATGTTCATGTCACTGAAAGAAGCGAAATGGATGGGTCTTTCCGGCTCGACTTTGCTGGTCGGAAAAAAGTGATGCAAGATTTCTTTCAGAATCGGCTGGAAGAGCCAGAGGCAGGGAGGAAAGCTTTGTCAGAGGAAGTGCTTGTTCGCCAGTGTGCGCCTACGCTGGCAGGACTCAAGGTAGGGAATATTTTTTCCTGCATAGGAGAAACAGGACCGGAGCTGATCCGGGAGATCGGAGCCCTGAACCGGCGGCTGGTGCCCAGGGGAATTCGCCTGATCCCGATCCGGAAAGCATCTCGGTCGACGCTCATCTATGTCTATCGGCCGGCAATGCTCCCGGCGTACGTGTTCAAACCGGAGGCCCAGGCGCTGCTGCGCCGGTGTGGCTATATCGGCAGTTCGGCAGATGCCTATGTGGTTCAGCTCATCTGCCGGCTGGCTTCGTCAGAAAGCTTCCCCCATGAGATCGGACTCTTTCTCGGGTACCCGGCGGAGGATGTGAAGGGCTTTATCGAGCACCACGCGGAGGACTGTAAATGCTGCGGCTGCTGGAAGGTCTACGGGGACGCCGATGAGGCCCAGAAAACTTTCTGCAAATATCGAAAGTGCGTGCAGGTCTATTGCGAATGCCTGCGAAAAGGTGTGCCGCTTGAAAAGCTGGCGGTGAAGACAGCCGGCTGAAATCCATGATGAAGAATGATTTTTCTGGCATCGTCTCTGCGGAGGCGGTTATAGATTGAATTTTATATGGACATGAAGAAGCCCGCTGGCTGGAATTGGCTCCGGTCAGCGGGCTTCTTGAATTACTATAACAGGTTAAATCTCATTACAAGAATAATAATGATGACCTGAATGCTGCCTCAGATATTCGGAATCGTCTGCAGCTCGCGGTTGAGTTCGCTGATGGTGTCTTCAGGGAGCTTTTCAAAGCTGAGGGCTTCACGCACGACCATGGTCGAAGGAGGGACCATCTTCTGCTGGTCGGGTGTGAGAGAGGTGAATTTCAGGTAGTGATCAGCGAAGGCAGTGAGGACTTCTTTGCCTCTGGGATTGCCGAGGACGCGGCCGAATGTGCAGTCGATTGAGAGCATGGCGTCGTTGTCGCGGTTGAGCGTCTTTTCGAAGCGGGGGGCTGTCCGGCCTTCGGGGCCGAAGCTGCCGAAGAGTTCTTTGAGCCAGGCGATGCTGTCATCGAGCCATTCCAAGGCACGAGGGCATATACTGCCTTCCTTTTGAATCGAGGAGTCTCCTGTCGAGAAACCGTGGCCGCCGTAGGCATAGATGTGGCTTTCGAAGGTGATGCCCTGATTGCAGAGGGCCTCCATGAAGCGGATGGAGTTCATGACAGGCACTACGCCGTCGTTTCTTGCATGGAAAATGAAGCAGGCCGGTGTATCTGCGTCCACTTCTCCGATCGTGTCCGGCGCCGTGGCGTTGCAGCCCTTGACATCGTCTCCCAGGACAGCATAGCCGAGAATGGCAGCGTTCGGGCGGTTGACGGCCATGGTTGCAGCGGCGCCGGCGAGATGTCCGCCTGCAGAAAAGCCGCAGACTGCGATCTGATCCGGAATGACATGCCATTCTTCCGCGTGATCGCGGATCAGTTTCATGGCAGTTTCGTAGTCATCGAGAGGGGCCGGCCAGGCCTTGTATTTCATGACGGAATAGTAGAGGACGAAGACGTTGAAACCGGCCTTCAGATAGCCCATGGCGACCGGATCCGCTTCCCGGTCGGAACAGAAGTCATAACCGCCGCCGGGTATGACGATGACTGCAGGACGGCTCGTGACCTTACGAAACTCTCCGCCCGTCCCGAGCAGATAGGCATCGATCCGGGTGTTCTTTTCTTCATTCAGTACTATTGTCTTTTTTTCCATTGTTTACCCCCAAAAATCTTCTGATCTCATCTGTGCTTTTTGAAATTTCCCGTAAAAACCGGATTTTCCGGCACGATGTAAGAATAGATCGGATGTACGGGAAGTAAAAGAGGGAACATTATCGGGAATCCGACATTTTTTATTTTTCCCGGACCGGTTAGAGACCTATTGACGTACTTTGAAAAGGTTGTTGATGGCGGGAGAGCGAGCGGACATCAGATTGGCACTGTTCTCATAATCCTGCTCGGAATTGTCGGGGGCGGCCGGCGTTTCCCTGTAATTTAGCGTATCGTAAATGACATAAAGATTACAAAAATTACAAACAAAGATAAAGAATTACAAAAACATAAAAAATTACTTGACATTGCAAGCGAGGCGTAGTATATTCATACCATCAAAAGAAAAGTGCCGACGGAGAACGATTATGAAAGATTATCATTATGACTTTTCACAGCTCTATATGCTGCTTCAGATGGCGAAGGGAGACCGGACGGCAAAGGAATGGGCTCAGGCTGCCGGAATTACAGAGGCTTCCCTGTCCAGAATGTTGTCCGGAAAACAGCCGGTAAAGCTCAGTTCCATTGAAAAATTGGCTGCGGGCGGGCTGAAAGGCGGAGTCACGAAAGAACAGCTGATAGAAGCGATAACTCCTATGAGCAAGCCGGTTACCGATGACGTCAATCAGATGGAAAATGCCATAGACAGCCTGCGTTCCAGATTTCGGAGGGGACCGGTAGACACATCATTATTCAAGGATTATCTGAATGCGACCGAAAAGGCGAATCAGCTGGCGGAGTCCATTCACTCTGAATATATTAAGCGGGCCACAGAAGAAATATATAATCTTTTGGTTATGGAATATCAGATGGAGTTTTCTCTGGAAAAAGACCAGGTTCGGCTAACCCGAAAGAGAGATTTAAAAGGTTATTCAAGCGAAGAAGTTACCCCGGACGTTCATTTTACCTACCTTCAGGGTTATGAGCCGGAGGCATGCGCGAAAGATGAAAAAGGCATTGTCCTCGTAGATGAATCCGAAGATGACAGTGACGCTGTGGCCACTGAAATTTCGGCGTATAGTATTCTGACAGCAGGAATGTCTTTTGAAGAGCGGCAGGCCAAAGAAAAACTGCTCGATGAGATTCTCAAAGAATGCAAAACGACCGTTGATGATGCCTGTGAAATACATACATTATTGTTTTTATTTGATGAGATGGAGACATATACGTTGTTCAGAACCTGGCTCAGTATCAAGAAGCTGCCCAAGGGATGGTCTGCTGATATTGCAATGGTAGACTTTGACAATAGATATTTTGAGAACTGGATTACGGCCTAAAAGGGCAGTAGAAAGGAGAGTGTCATCATGAACTGATATGAAGAGCCGCCCGGGGCTGCCGGGATCCTGAGATTGGGCTTTCGCCAAAAAGCCTGCACCGTCGTCGGAATTCTCCCCAGTCTTTCAGACTGGGTCCCCTCCTACGACAATTGATGACTGTACCGACCGAGATTCATCATTCTTTTCTGAATGATGTTCTGTCATTTGCATATCAGGTATTTCGATTAAGGTTTCCCCAAATTTTACATTTTGAAATAAAAAGGCGTGCGGGTATCCGCATGCCTGGGCAAGTGCACCCAAAAACCGATTTCAGAAAGGAAAAGATTATGGAAGATTTCATTACAGCAACTGATCGCTTTTCTGTTCTGCGGGAAGGAGCAGACGGCCTGAAGGAAATATCCTCCGGGGCGGAAGCCCTGAGCAAGGGCCTGATCCGTCTGAGCGGGGAAGTGAACAGTTTCATGGCGGATGCCTTTACGGAGAAACTCATCTATGCAGAGAACAATCCGGACATTGCCACGATAAACATTATTATAAATTCTCCCGGAGGATCTGTTCCTGACGGCCTTGCCATCTACGACCAGATACAGGACGTGAAGAAACCACTCAACGTGATCTGCACAGCATCCGCCTATTCCATGGGAGCCATCCTTCTCTGCGGCGGGCCTGCAGGGCACCGGTACATCCTTCCCCATTCGAAGGTCATGATCCATGAGCCGCTGATTCCCCAGACCGGGGGCAACTGTACAGCCATCGTGAAGACGGCCGAGAGCATCAAGCAGACGAAGCAGGACCTGATCGATATCCTGGCAAAGCACACCGGGAAGAC
>JAZASQ010000061.1:0-11151 GCA_036343235.1 Lachnospiraceae bacterium | reverse complement strand
TCAGAACGAGATCGTCGCAAAGATGACTGAGAAGTTCGGATACAAGAACGTTATGGAAGTTCCCAAGCTTGTCAAGATCGTCGTTAATATCGGTCTCGGTGAAGCAAAGGAAAACAAGAAGGTACTTGAGACAGCAGCAAATGACCTCGAGATCATCACCGGTCAGCACGCTGTCGTTACCACAGCAAAGAACTCCATCGCAAACTTCAAGCTCCGTGAGGGCATGGGCATCGGCGTGAAGACCACCCTCCGCGGCGAGAAGATGTATGATTTCCTCGATCGTCTCGTAAACCTCGCTCTTCCGCGAGTACGTGACTTCCGCGGTGTAAGCGCTGATTCCTTCGACGGAAGAGGCAACTACTCCCTGGGTCTTAAGGAACAGATCATTTTCCCCGAGATTGAGTACGACAAGGTCGACGCAATCCGCGGTATGGACATTGCATTTGTTACCACGGCAAAGACCGATGAAGAGGGCCGTGAGCTCCTTCGTCTCTTCGGTATGCCGTTCGCCAAGTAATAGAGGAGAAATACGATGGCAAAGAAATCCATGAAAATCAAGCAGGCCAAGAAGCCCAAGTTCTCCACCCGTGCCTATACACGGTGCAAGATCTGCGGCCGTCCCCATTCCGTACTGAAGAAGTACGGCATCTGCAGAGTCTGCTTCAGAGAGCTTGCATACAAGGGAGAAATCCCCGGCGTCAAGAAAGCATCCTGGTAAATAGACGGAAAGGAGAATTTAGATCATGTCAACAAGTGATCCTATTGCGGATATGCTCACCAGAATCCGTAACGCAAATACAGCAAAGCATGATACAGTAGACGTTCCGTCATCCAAGATGAAGCTGGCTATCGCAGGCATCCTTCTTGATGAAGGCTACATCGAAAAGTACGATCTTGTCGACAACGGCAACTTCAAGGACATCCGGATTACCCTCAAGTATCAGGGGGCAAAGAAGGAGCAGGTCATCTCCGGTATCAAGAGAATCTCTAAGCCCGGTCTTCGTATCTACGTAGGCAAGGACGAGATCCCTTCGGTTCTCGGCGGCCTCGGCACAGCTATCCTGTCCACCAACAAGGGCGTCATTTCCGACAAGGAAGCACGCAAGGAAGCTGTCGGCGGCGAAGTACTTGCCTATATCTGGTAAGTTACGGACCACACGCGGTGCGTATTGCAGGCCCTGCCTGAGAAGGCCGGGGTTCATTACGACAAGAAACACATATTATTATAAATTCAAGAAAGAGAGAGTACGGGCATGTCACGTATAGGAAGAATGCCAATCGCGATTCCCGCGGGCGTTACCGTGAGTGTTGCAGAAAATAATCTTGTGACGGTTAAGGGACCGAAGGGCACCCTCGAGAAGACACTTCCGTCTGAGATGACAATCGAGGTCAAGGACGGTGAGGTCACTGTTTCGAGACCCAACGATCTGAAGAAAATGAAATCTCTTCACGGCCTTACCCGGACGCTGATCCACAACATGGTCATCGGCGTTACAGACGGCTTTGAGAAGAAACTGGAAATCAACGGTGTCGGCTACCGTGCCGACAAGAAGGGCAAGACCCTTACCATGAACCTGGGCTATTCCCATCCTGTCCTTATGGACGATCCCGAAGGCATTGAGACGGTCGTTGAAGACAACCACATCACTGTCAAGGGTATCGACAAGGAAAAGGTCGGCCAGTTTGCCGCTGAGATCCGTGACAAGAAGCGTCCTGAACCTTACAAGGGCAAGGGCATCAAGTACATTGATGAAACCATCCGTCGTAAGGCCGGCAAGGCTGGTAAGAAATAATAAGGAGAGGAGTGAGAAAATATGGTATCTAAGAAATCCAGAACCGAAGTTCGTCAGAAAAAGCACAGCAGGCTCAGAAACCACCTCTCCGGAACAGCAGCAAGACCCCGTCTTTCCGTCTTCCGCAGCAACAATCATATGTATGCGCAGATCATCGATGACGAGAAGCAGGCTACTCTGGTCAGCGCTTCCACCCTTGACAAAGATGTCAAGGAGGGCCTTGAGAAAACAAACAATGTCGATGCCGCAAAGAAGCTTGGCAGCGTGATCGCTGAAAAGGCAAAGGCACAGGGCATCAGTACGGTAGTCCTCGATCGGGGCGGCTTCATCTACGCTGGCAAGATTGCAGCGTTCTCGGATGCAGCCCGTGAAGGCGGACTTGACTTTTAATGACGGAGGATGATATGAAACGTACTATTATTGATGCCAGCCATATGGAGCTGAACGACAACGTCGTCACCATCAAGCGTGTCACGAAGGTTGTCAAGGGCGGCCGTAACATGCGCTTCTCCGCACTCGTCGTTGTCGGCGATGGCCAGGGCCATGTAGGCGCAGGCCTCGGCAAGGCAGCTGAAATTCCCGATGCAATCCGCAAAGGCAAGGACGCTGCTACAAAGGCCATGATCGAGGTCAAGCTCGATGAGAACCACTCTATTTCACACGATATCATGGGCAAGCACACAGGTGCTGAAGTTCTTCTGAAGAAGGCTCCCGAAGGTACCGGTATCATCGCCGGCGGCCCTGCCCGTGCGGTCTGCGAACTTGCAGGCATCCAGAACATCCGTACCAAGTCTCTGGGCTCCTCCAACAAGCAGAACGTAGTCCTTGCTACGATCGACGCCCTTTCCAAGCTGTCTTCCCCTGAGGAAGTAGCAGCAAAGCGCGGCAAGACCGTTGAAGAAGTTCTTGCATGAGAGAAGGAGTTTTCAAATGGCTGACAAGAAATTAAAAGTTACTCTCGTGAAGTCCGCAAACGGTATTGTCCCCAAGAACAAGAAGATCATTGAGGCGCTCGGACTGCACAAGGTAAATAGCTCAAACATTCTCCCCGACAATGACGCTACCCGCGGCATGCTCCGGAGAGTTGACTATCTCGTAAAAGTAGAAGAAGCGTAAGGAGGCACTGACGATGGATTTATCTAATTTACAGCCGGCTGACGGTTCGGTCCATTCCGACAACTTCAGACGCGGCCGCGGTGCCGGTTCCGGCAACGGAAAGACTGCAGGCAAGGGCCAGAAGGGTCAGAAGGCCCGCTCCGGCGGACATTCCGCACCCGGTTTCGAAGGCGGCCAGATGCCTCTGTACCGGAGACTCCCCAAGAGAGGCTTCACCAACCGCAATACAAAGAACATCCTCGGACTCAATGTCTCCTATCTGGAGCGTTTCGATGACGGCGCTGATGTCACCATCGAGAGCCTCGTAGAGTCCGGCATCATCAAGAACCCCAACAAGTACGACGGGGTCAAGATCCTGGGCAAGGGTGAACTGACAAAGAAACTCAATGTAAAGGCAAATGCGTTTTCTGCATCTGCTAAGGAGAAAATCGAAGCACTTGGTGGAAAAGCAGAGGTGATCTGATGTCAAAGATTCGCGACGCGTTCAAGATACCCGATCTGAGAAAACGTCTGCTCTTCACCTTTCTCATGCTTATTGTGGTCCGTCTCGGCTGCCAGCTCCCCATTCCGGGAATTGACAGCAACGCTTTCCAGGAACTCTTCGGAAAGATGGGCGATTCCCTGAACTTCTTCACGGCAATCACCGGCGGCTCCTTTGAGCAGATGTCCGTATTCGCGCTGAACATCACGCCTTACATTACGGCATCCATTATTATCGAACTTCTGACCATCGCCTTCCCCAAGCTGGAAGAGATGCAGCGCGACGGCGAAGCCGGCCGCAAGAAGCTCGTACAGATCACGCGTTACACGACCCTGGGCCTGTCCCTCATGGAGTCCATTGCCATGGGCATCGGCTTCGGCCGCAGCGGCTATCTCGACTCCTACAACTTCGGCAGCGTTGCCCTTCTGACGGCGGCACTGACCGGCGGTTCCATGATTCTCATGTGGATCGGCGAGCGGATTACCGTACAGGGTGTCGGAAACGGTATCTCAATCGTACTTATTATCAACATCATTTCGAGACTCCCTCAGGATATGACGAGTCTCTATGAGCAGTTTATCAAAGGCAAGTCCATCCCCAACGCCATCCTGGCTGCAGTCGTCATCGCAGCCATCATCATCGGCGTTGTCGTACTTGTCGTAATCCTCCAGGGCGCTGAGCGCCGGATTCCTGTTCAGTATTCCAAGAAGCTGCAGGGCCGGGCCATGGTAGGCGGTCAGACCACCTACATTCCCCTGAAGGTGAACACGGCCGGTGTCATCCCCGTCATCTTCTCCCAGTCCCTGATGCAGACTCCTGTCATCATCGCGACTCTGGCGGGCAAGGGAACCGGAACCGGCTTCTGGCACGGGGTTCTCTATGGACTTTCCGAAGGCCACTGGTTTGACACGAGCAACTGGATTTACAGTATCGGCTGCATCGTATACGTAGTGCTGAATATCGCCTTCGCATACTTCTATACGTCGATTACCTTCAATCCCTTGATGATCGCCGACAACCTCAAGAAGTCCGGCGGCTTCATCCCCGGCATCCGGCCCGGCAAGCCCACCAGCACCTACCTCACGACGGTCCTGAACCGGATCATCTTCATCGGTGCCATCGGACTTTCCATCGTATCGGTTATCCCGATTGCCCTGAACGGACTCTTCAAGGCGAATGTCAGCTTCGGCGGCACTTCCATCATCATCGTCGTCGGCGTCGTCATTGAGACTCTGAATCAGATCGATTCCCAGATGCTGGTACGGAACTACAAGGGCTTCCTCGCAGACTGAGTTTTTCTGCGAAGGCTGTCGGACGTACGCCGTTCAACAAAAATTATTCATACTAATATAAAAGGGGGACACTTCCATGAAGATCATCATGCTCGGAGCGCCGGGCGCCGGCAAAGGCACTCAGGCAGCCCGTATGGCTGAAAAGTACCACATTCCCCATATCAGCACCGGAGACATCTTCCGGGCCAATATCAGGGACAACACCGAACTCGGACAGAAGGCAAAGAGCTACATGGACAAGGGTCTCCTGGTTCCGGATGAACTGACCTGCGACCTCGTCATGGACCGTATTTCCCAGGACGACTGCAGGGACGGCTTCATCCTCGACGGCTTCCCCCGGACCATTCCCCAGGCCGAGGCGCTTACAAAGGCGCTGGAAGCAAAGGGAACGGCAATGGATGCGGCTGTTGATGTGGAAGTTCCGGATGAGAATATCATTAACCGTATGGGCGGCCGGCGTTTCTGCCCGGTCTGCGGAGCTACCTACCACGTAGTCGCCCTTCCTCCCAAGAAGGAAGGCATCTGCGACAACGACGGAGCAGCCCTGGTCATCCGGGATGACGACAAGCCCGAAACAGTCAAGAAGAGACTGGATGTCTACCACGAGCAGACCCAGCCCCTGATTGATTACTATCAGAAGGCGGGCATCCTGAAGACGGTTGACGGTACAAAGAGTGCCGACGAAGTCTTTGAAGCAATCGTAAAGGCCCTTAATTAAGGGGAGGTAAAAGATTTGTCAAAAGCAGACTCAATCGAAGTGGAAGGAAAAGTATTAGAGAAGCTTCCGAACGCCATGTTTTCCGTGGAGCTGGAGAACGGCCATCAGATTCTGGCCCACATCAGCGGCAAGCTCCGGATGAATTACATCCGCATTCTTCCCGGTGACAAGGTGACGGTTGAGATGTCGCCCTATGATCTTTCGAAGGGCCGCATCGTCTGGAGAGACAAATGATAATTTCCACAGCCGGCGGGCCGACAAAAAGCTGTTGACAAGCCGGGGGCTGCTGATTATAATATTTAACGCACGCCTTAAAGAAGATTCGAAATAGGAGGTTCGCCGTGAAGGTTCGTTCTTCAGTTAAACCTATGTGCGAGAAGTGCAAGGTTATCAAGAGAAAAGGCAGAATTATGATCATCTGCGAGAATCCCAAGCACAAGCAGAGACAGGGCTGATCGATCAGAATTACTGTTTACGGAAGCGGCAAATAGCTGTCGCTTCCTTTTGTGCTGTATATTGATATTCTCTCAATGCAGCACTTACTTTGGCGGCTGTAGCGCAGTCTGAGGCGGGCTTTTAAGCCTGTCACATTCTCTCATCAGACTGACGCTATGTTGAATATATATGGGAAGCCTTGATTTTGCGGCTTCCGCCGGGCTCGGCATGCTGAGGCCCTGGCCGACACAGACCTTTTCCTTCATACCGGGGGATTTTTCTGTGTCCTTTCGTGTGTATATGGGACCTGCCCACATTTCAGGCCGGAGAGATCCGGAGCGGCAGTTATTTTCATGTGCGCACCGACGGGCAATATCGAAACCCGTCCGTTACATTTCCATCCATCCATCAGGAGGTAGTTAAGAATGGCTCGAATTGCAGGTGTGGACTTACCCAGAGACAAGCGGGTAGAAATCGGTCTTACCTATATTTACGGCATCGGTGTCAATACGGCCGACAAGCTTCTTGAAGAAGCCGGCGTCAGCGGCGATACCCGTGTCAAGGACCTCACGGACGACGAGGTAAAGCGCATCGCTGATGCTCTCGACAAGTCCGGCATCCTTGTAGAAGGTGAGCTCCGCAGAGATACCGCTATGAACATCAAGCGTCTCGAGGAAATCGGCTGCTACAGAGGAATTCGTCACCGGAAGTCTCTTCCCGTCCGCGGACAGAAGACGAAGACGAATGCCCGTACCCGGAAGGGTCCCAAGAAGACCGTCGCAAACAAGAAGAAATAATTTTTTCGGCAGGGTAGTTTCAGTGTGGGCCGCCGCATAAATGAGTTGGCGGATGTCTTTCCATGCTTATTTTCTGCCCGCCTCAAAGGAGATTTGAAATGCCCAAGACAGCAGCAGCAAAGAAGACAAACAAGAAGCGTGTAAGAAGAAACGTTGAGCACGGCCAGGTACATATCCAGGCTTCTTTCAACAACACCATCGTTACCATTACTGACGCAGAGGGAAACGCCCTTTCATGGGCATCTGCAGGCGGCCTCGGTTTCCGCGGCTCCCGTAAGTCCACTCCCTATGCCGCTCAGGTAGCAGCAGAGACCGCATGCAAGGCAGCCCTTCCCCACGGCCTCAAGACTGTAGATGTATTTGTCAAGGGACCCGGCAGCGGCCGTGAGGCAGCAATCCGTGCCATTGCAGCAAACGGAATCCAGGTACAGACCATTACTGATGTGACACCCGTTCCTCACAACGGATGCCGCCCTCCCAAGCGGAGACGCGTCTGAGTTTCAGCTCTACATTAGTAATAAGTCTTGTATATATAGGAGAAAAAAAATATGGCAATCGATAAAACCCCTATACTCAAGAGATGCAGAAGCCTCGGTCTTGAGCCTGCATTCCTTGGCGTGGACAAGAAGTCCAGAAGAAAGAAAGAAGTCGGCCGCCGCAAGGTTTCCGAGTACGGCCAGCAGCTGAAGGAAAAGCAGAAGGCCAAGTTCATCTATGGCGTTCTGGAGAAGCCCTTCCGCAATTACTACGACAAGGCGGATATGATGAAGGGCATGACCGGTGAGAACCTGATGGTTATGCTTGAGACCCGTCTCGACAACGTCGTATTCCGTATGGGCTATGCCCGGACCCGCCGCGAGGCCCGTCAGGTCGTAGACCACAAGTTCATCACTGTAAACGGCAAGACCATCAACCTTCCCGGTTACCAGGTAAAGCCCGGTGATGTCGTAGCCGTCAAGGAATCCAAGCGGAATATCCAGCGTTTCAAGGATATCAAGGATGCCGTAGCCGGCCGCACAACTCCCGAGTGGATGGATGTGGACAGCGAAAACCTGACCGGCAAGATCCTCGCTCTTCCCAAGCGTGAGCAGATCGATGTTCCTGTCGATGAGATGATGATAGTCGAGCTTTATTCCAAGTGATCCGTTTAGGTAATTGAACGTAATTCAGCCTAAAAAGGAGGAAACGAATTGTTCGATTTTGAAAAACCCAATATTTCCGTTGTCGAACTTTCAGAAGACAGGAAGCATGGCGTATTCGTTTGCGAACCTCTTGAGAGGGGCTACGGTACCACGCTGGGCAACTCCCTGCGCCGGATCATGCTTTCATCCCTTCCTGGATGCGCTGTATCCCAGGTCAAGATCGAGGGCGTACAGCATGAGTTCTCTACCATCCCCGGTGTCAAAGAGGATGTGACTGAAATCATCCTGAACATCAAGGAACTGGCCCTTCGGAACAATAGTGAGACGGATGAACCCAAGACCGCCTACCTCGAGTACGAGGGCGAGGGCGTTGTACGGGCTTCCGATATCCAGTTTGATTCCGATATCGAGGTAGTCAATCCCGATCTGGTCATCGCAAACTTAAACGATGCGAACAGCCGTCTCTACATGGAGCTTACCATCACGAACGGCCGCGGCTACGTGGGCTCTGACCGGAACAAGACCGACGAGACTCCCATCGGTGTCATCGCCGTTGATTCCATCTATACCCCCATCGACCGCGTCAATATGAAGGTTGAGAATACCCGTGTCGGCCAGCAGACGGATTTCGACAAGCTGACCCTTGAGGTATGGACGAACGGGACCATGGGACCCGACGAGGCAGTCAGCCTCGCTGCCAAGGTTCTCTGCGAGCATCTGAAGCTTTTCATCAACCTCTCGAACGCAGCAGACCGCTACGACATCATTGCTCCCGAAGAGGGCGGCCCTGATGCTCCGAAGACGGATGATATGCCCATCGAAGAGCTGGAGCTTTCCGTACGGTCCTATAACTGCCTGAAGCGGGCGAACATCTCCACGGTTCGTGAGCTGACCGAGAAGACCGAAGAGGAAATGATGAAGGTCAGAAACCTCGGCCACAAGTCTTTAGAAGAGGTCAAGAACAAGCTTCACGACCTGGGCCTCTCCTTCCGCAACGCGGACGAGTGAGACCGGGACTGACGGGGAACGGAACAGAACGTGACACAGCGGTATACTGTGGTTGAACCCGGCAGATGCAGGATATTCATGACGGCTGCATTTGTGCTGCCGTTTGAATACAGGGCCGAAACGTAAGTCCGACGTGCAGTTTTGACTCGAGAATAATAATATGATTGCCGCACGCAGAGCATAAGCGCTCACAAGACGTGACGGGGCTGTAAGTCCGAATGGCAGGCGCCCGGCCGGCAGAAAGGAAGAATTATCATGGCAATGTACAGAAAACTTTCCCGTCCCTCCGCACAGCGGAAGGCTATGCTCAGAAGCGGTGTTACCCAGCTCATCTGGAAGGGCCGCATCGTTACGACAGAGCCCAAGGCAAAGGAAATTAAGAAGATTGCTGAGTCCCTGATTGCCCTTGGCATCAAGGAGCGCGACAACTTCGACGAGGTTACCGTTTCCGCAAAGGTTCCCAAGAAGGACAAGGACGGCCACCGCGTTAAGGAAGAGAAGGACGGCAAGAAGGTTACCGTATACGAGACCGTAGAGAAGACCATCAAGAAGGATCAGCCTTCCCGTCTGCACGCCCGTCGTCAGATGCTCAAGGTTCTCTATCCTGTCACCGAGAAGGCCGACAAGAAGCGCGACACCAAGGAAGTCAACCTTCCCAACAAGATCTTCGACGAGTACGCTCCCAAGTATGCTGACCGCAAGGGCGGCTACACCCGTATCGTCAAGATCGGCCAGCGCAAGGGTGACGGCGCGCTTGAGGTAGTTCTCGAGCTCGTCTGAATTCCGGCGAAAGTATATTGAAATGTAAAAGGCCCCGGGCACGCAATGCGTGCCCGGGGCCTTTCTTGGCGCAAAAATCAGGAATTCCAGCAAATGACATCCCCTACATGATGACTGCGAAGGACTGCGGGCCGGCGGTCAGGCCCTGGCCGGCCAGGAAGACATCGCCCAGACTGTAGACGGCCGGACCGGCAATGTCGGTCAGGGGAGTTTCCATCTGAACGGAAATCTCTGTATCCGAGGGGTTCAGGACAATGAGCAGGCTGCCCCGGCGGTAGACGAAGAGGGGAGAGCCTTCCTTCGAATAGACCGGCGTGAAGGCCCCGTCCGCGCCCAGGTCGTCCACATACTGGTGGCGGAGGGCGGTGAGGGCCTTGATTGTAGAAAGCAGGGAGGAGTCAATGCCTTTCTGGTCGGCCACGTCCCGGCCGGCACTGAATTGCTGAAGGCCGCCAGCTGCTGAAGCGTTTGCATTTCCATCACCAGAAAGTCCGCACTCGGCATCCACCGGCAGGTAGAGCTTGTCCGCTGCAGCCGTGGAGAAACCGCAGTTCTTTGATACGTCGGGAGTCCACTGCATGGGGGTCCTGGACCCGGTCCGCTGGTAGCCGCCTTCCTTCGTGGGCAGGTCGGCAAGATACCGCATGCCGATCTCGTCTCCGTAATAGATGAAGGGAACGCCGGGCATGGTCAGCTGCCAGGCGAAGAAGAGCCTGAGCTCGGACTCGTCGAGACCGTAGGAAATCCGGGCCGTGTCGTGGTTGCCGGAAATCAGGCTGATGTAGCCCCGATCCTTGGTCTGGGTGTAGCAGTAGAGGTATTCAGACAGGAAGAAAGTGATGTCCGTGTGGGCGTCCTTCTTGAAATAGGATTTGTCTGCCTGCTCGCCAGGCAGGGGCTCAAAGGAGCCCCTGCGGCTCGCGGCTGCTTTCCTGCCTTCCTCAATGTCGTGCTCCCGGAAGTACTCTGCATCTGCGTTTTCCCAGTCCCTGCAAAGCGCCTTGTACCCGTGCCTGTCGTGGTCGAGGAGGAAGTCCATGTGGAAGCCGGCTTTCAGGGAAAGGACCGGATTCGACCACTCGGAGACCATGGCGGCGTCGGGGTATTCTTTGTCCAGCATGGCCCGGATGTCCCGCCAGATGGCGGAGGTGCCGGCCTTGTCATCGGTATCGTCCTTTACCAGGGAGTCAGCCATGTCCACCCGGAAGCCGTCGCAGCCAAGTCCCAGCCAGAAGCGTATGATGTCCTTGATGGCTTCAATCGTCGCTTTGGCTTCAGGGGAATCCGTGGCGGACTGCCATTTCTCCGAGGGCTTGTACCACCCGTAGTTCAGGGCGGGCTGGGACTTAAAAAAATTCAGCATGTAGCAGCCACTGCGGTCGGACTCACCGCCGATATAGGGGTGGCCTCCGATGCCCTCGAAGGCGTGGCTCGTCCAGATATAGCGGCCGCTGTACTCATTGGGCTCGGCCTTCTTGCTTGCAACAAACCACTCATGCTCTTCCGAGGTGTGGCCGGGAACCAGATCGAAGAGGACATGGATTCCCTTCTTGTGCGCTTCTTCAAAGAGGCGGACCGCGTCGTCATTG
>JAZASQ010000060.1:0-11154 GCA_036343235.1 Lachnospiraceae bacterium | reverse complement strand
GATGGAAGTAGAAAAGATTCAATGGTTATTGTTCCGGTGTATCCTTCCATTAATGAAATAGTGAAATTATAGTCCCATACAGTGCGGGCGGCAGTTCCGGTGGCAGGATCTGCAGTACATTTAAGTACGTTGTGCGGGACAGGGCCTTTTACCCACGTTCTATTTGTCCTGTCGGGCAGTCTTGCTTCCGCCACGTCACTCGGCATCAGGGCCGTCCCCAGTACCATGGTCGCTGCCAGCAGGATTGCAGACAGCTTCTTGAAAAAAGTTTTGTTCATAAATTTTGGTTCCTCCTTCTCGTATATCCGGGGGTACCAGCCCCTGAATTCGAGTATATGCCGCGCCTTGTTAGAATTCAATACAAAAACAGGTCCTCTTGTCAACGATGGGCAAGCAACCGCCTTCAGCAATCTGCCTTGCCCTCGCCGGAAGCCCCGCCGGCTTCCCCGTCGTCCGCCTCCTCAGAAGAATCTTCCTTCGGCTCGTACTTTTTGAAGGCACTGCTATATAGCCAGGCCTTGAGCCAGGCCGGACCGGAGATGCCGAGAATGAAGAGCCAGGCAAGGGACTTGTAGGGGGCCCGGTAGATGGCCAGCAGGGGCAGGATGCTGATGATCAGCATAGCGATTGTCCGGGGCAGATTGCCTATGGAAATCAGGATGGCGTTGTGGATATAAGTCCCCACGCTGTTGTATGCAAAGTGGCAAAGTAATGGAAAGATCCAGACAAGAGCCATGCTTATTATTATGAAGCCGGCCCCGAAGACGACCCGGAGGGCCGCAGGGAAGGCGTCCGGATTCGTCCGGATGAGCCAGATGTCAAAGATGATGAAGGCCCCCATCAGGAGCATGGGCAGCCATAGAAGCGTCGCCCACTTGAAATTCGCCTTGAATTCCCGGAAGTAGTCCCGGTAGATATGGCCTTCCTCCCCCCGCACCAGGTGGAGGACAGAATAATGTAAAGCCGTCAGGGCCGCCCCGCCCGTTACAATCGGGATGCAAAGGGCCATGGTGATGAGATTCAGGGCCACGAGATGGGCAAAGCCCTCGATGGCGGCCACCACCGGCCCGTCATAGCTGAAAAGTTTCGACATAGCTTCCTCTTACATATGCTGATTCGACGCCGGAACAGGTCTTCAGCCGTTCAAGGCGCCGAACTTATTTGTTCAACAAAATTACTTCTTGCGGTACTTCTCCAACAGGTCCACAATCTTCTGAATGGCCCCGTTGCCCTCGCCGAAGTCCTTCATGGCCTTCACATACTTATCGCGATGGTCATATACCTCATTCAGGGCCGCATACAGGTCCTCAGCCGTCTTTTCGTCCTGGTCTATGACTAATGAAAACCCCTGCTTTTCGAACGAAGCGGCATTGAGGAGCTGGTCGCCCCGGGAAGCCGAAGCCGGAAGGGGAACGAGGACATTGGGCTTGGCCAATGCGAGGAGCTCACATATAGCGTTCGCTCCTGCTCTTGAGATTACGACGTCTGCCGCTGCAAAGAGGTCCGGCAGCTCTTCATTGATATATTCAAACTGCTTGTAGCCTTCATATTTGCCGACCAGGGACTCGTCGAGATTTCCTTTTCCCGTCAGGTGGATGATATCGAACTTCTCTATAAGCTTCGGCAGGATTTCCCGGACCATATTGTTCACGGAGACGCTCCCCAGGCTGCCGCATATGATGAGGAGGACGGGCTTATTTCCGGAGAGGCCGGCAAAGGCGAGCCCCTTCTCCCGTGACCCGTCGAAGAGCTGCTGACGGATGGGGGTACCGGTCAGGACCGCCTTGTCTTTCGGCAGGTATTGCATGGTCTCGGGGAAGTTGCAGCAGAAGGCTGTGGCTCCTCGACCGGCCAGCTTGTTGGCCAGGCCGGGCGTCATGTCCGACTCGTGAATGACTGCGGGGATCTTCAGGTCGTGGGCAGCCAGGACCACGGGAACACTGACGTAGCCGCCTTTCGAGAAGACGATATCCGGCGAGAGCTTCTTCAGAAGACGCTTCGCCTCGAAGTAACCCTTCACAACTTTAAAGGGGTCGGAGAAATTCTTCACATCGAAGTAGCGTCGGAGCTTGCCGGAGGAAATTCCGTAGTATGGAATATTTTCCTTCTCCACAAGCTCTTTTTCAATTCCCGTATAGGAGCCTATATAGCTGACCTCGTAGCCGGCTTCACGAAGGGCCGGCACCAGGGCCAGATTCGGGGTCACATGGCCGGCCGTACCTCCGCCGGTCAGAACGATTTTCTTCAAAGCATTGCCTCCATCAACACACAGAGCAGGATTTTCTTCAAAATTCCGCCTCCGCCCAGCAAAAATAACCGGTCACATCATAATCCGAAAGGGCCTGAAAGCGCAACTATTTTTGCCGATTTCACCTTGTTCCCGTACGGCCATTCTGCTATGATGCAGGGTGTATGTGAAGTTTTTCACATTCTTTTGCTGCTGCCTGCCGGACATGTGCCCTGCAGACACGAACATTCTTTTCATTTCAGCAAATTCCCTGCCCGGCGGCAGCGGAAGGAAAGGAAGAAATATTATTATGATCGAATGGAAGAATTTCGATGAGCTTTCTTCAGTAAAGAAGCTGCAGGGCCTTGCCGGCTCCGTCAAGCTTCAGAAGGTCATGGCCGGTGAGTCCGGCGCTGAGCGGGTGAAGAAGTACGCGGTTCCCATGGCGGAAGGCCTCTGCTACAGCTACGCCCCCAAGGAAGTGGACGATGACGTCCTCAGCGCCCTCGCAGATCTCGCCAGGGAAGCCCAGCTTTCAGAGAAGTTTGCGGCCCTCTACAACGGCGAAGTCATCAATACCGGCGAGAAGCGGATGGTTCTCCACCACCTGACCCGGGGCCAGCTGGGCAGCGACGTCATGGCTGACGGCGTCAACAAGCGCGATTTCTACATCGAGCAGCAAAAGCGCATCGCAGCTTTCGCCAACGACGTTCATGCCGGCAAGATTACAAACGAGAAGGGCGAGAAGTTCACGACCGCTGTCCAGATCGGCATCGGCGGCTCCGACCTGGGTCCCCGGGCCATGTACCTGGCCCTCGAGAACTGGGCGAAGAAGAACGGCACCTTCCTCATGGACGCGAAATTCATTAGTAATGTAGACCCCGACGACGCCTCCCAGGTGCTCGCGGGTACGGACGTTGCCCATGCCATCTTCATCCTGGTTTCCAAGTCCGGGACCACGCTCGAGACCCTGACAAACCAGTCCTTCGTCATGGACGCCCTGAAGAAGGCCGGCCTCGACCCCGCAAAGCACATGATCGCGGTTACCTCCGAGACTTCTCCTCTGGCCCATAGCGACGACTACCTTGACGCCTTCTATATGGATGACTACATCGGCGGCCGTTATTCCTCGACTTCCACGGTCGGCGGGGCTGTCCTTTCCCTGGCCTTCGGACCGGACGTCTTTGCCCGCTTCCTCGATGGCGCTGCCGCAGAGGACAAGCTGGCGACGGAGACTGACCCCCTGAAGAATCCCGATATGCTCGATGCCCTGATCGGCGTCTATGAGCGGAATTTCCTCGGCTACCCTGCAACGGCCGTTCTGCCCTACTCCCAGGCCATGTCCCGCTTCCCTGCCCACCTGCAGCAACTGGATATGGAGAGCAACGGCAAGAGCGTCAACCGCTTCGGCGAGCCCGTCAACTACAAGACCGGCCCCATCATCTTCGGAGAGCCCGGCACAAACGGCCAGCACTCCTTCTACCAGCTGTTGCACCAGGGGACGGACATCATTCCTCTCCAGTTCATCGGCTTCAAGAAGAGCCAGCTGGAAAACGACGTCACGATCCAGGGCTCCACAAGCCAGAAGAAGCTGGATGCCAATGTCAGCGCCCAGATCCAGGCCTTCGCTACAGGCAAGGACGACGAGAACCGGAATAAGTTCTTCGCCGGCGGCCGGCCTTCGTCCATCATCATCGGCGACCAGCTGACTCCCGAGACTCTCGGCGCCCTCCTTGCCCACTACGAGAACAAAGTCATGTTCCAGGGCTTCTGCTGGAACGTCAACTCCTTCGACCAGGAAGGCGTTCAGCTGGGCAAGACCCTGGCCAAGAAGGTCCTCGCCCACGAGACGGACGGCGCCCTGAAGGCGTATGCGGATATCTTCGGGATCTGATCCCAGAAACATATAGAGCAGGACACCCCCGCGAGGCACAGCCTCGCGGGGGTGTTTTTTTGGCGGGCTTTTGTCTTGCAATGACCTATAGGCCCAAGGCTTGCCGGGTGGTTGGCGGACTTTTGTACTACCGCAGCCTATAGGCCCAAGGCTTGCCGGGCGGATGGCGGACATTTGTACTGCCGCAGCCTGTAGGCCCAAGGCCTGCCGGGTGGATGGCGGACTTTTGCCTTGCTTTGACCTATAGGCCCAAGGTTTGCCGGTTGGTTGGCGGACTTTTGTCTTGCTATGACCTATAGGCCCAAGGCTTGTCGGCTGGTTGGCGGACTTTTGTCCTGCCGTCGCCTATAGGCCCAAGGCTTGTTGGATGGTTGGCGGACTTTTGTCTTGCTTTGACCTATAGGCCCAAGGCTTGTAGGGCAGTTGGCGGACTTTTGTCTTGCTTTAACCTATAGGCCCAAGGCTTGTAGGGCAGTTGGCGGGCTTTTGTCTTGCTTTGACCTATAGGCCCAAGGTTTGCCGGTTGGTTGGCGGACTTTTGTCCTGCCGCAGCCTATAGGCCCAAGGCTAGTAGGGCAGTTGGCGGACTTTTGTCTTGCTTTAACCTATAGGCCCAAGGTTTGTAGGGCAGTTGGCGGACTTTTGCTCTGAAACAAGCCTTCCGGCCCAACAGCACCTGCTTCCTTCAATAATGTAACACAAAAATCCCCGCGAGGCGTGCTCACGCAGCCTTACGGGGATTATTTGGTGAGATATATGAAATTTTCCTGTCAGCAAATATGAATTTTTTCAGTAAGCAGGCTTGAATTCTTGCCGGCAGCGGCGAAACTTTATTTCGACGACACCCGGTACGCCTTGGTGCTGAGGTCCGCCTCGAGGATGGCGACATGTCCGTCCTTCTCCCATTGCATGGTGAGGCAGCTGCCGTCGCTGCTGCAGCTGAAATTGCTGTCAAATCCGAAGGCCGGACAGGTGTTGCGGAAACGCAGCAAATCAAGCTGTTCCTTCACGACATCTTTCGTCAGGGCGGCTTCCACGTCCGCCGAAGAGAGGTTCGTCCGGTTGATCTCCTTGTGGCCCGCCTCCCCGGCCCGTTTCACAGCTTCGTAGTCGTTCTTTCCGGCGAAGAGGTCGAGATACCAGATTTGGGGCTTGCCGGGCATGAAGAGCTGGATGGCGCGGGCCAGGGCCAGCGCCCGGTCGTCTTCGCCCAAAGCACTGTAATACGTGGCGTTCACCTGGTAGTAGACATTCTTCTGCCCGTGGAGGTTCTTGATCATGCCGCCCCGGGAGGTGATGCGGTCAATGAGCGCCTGTATTTCGGCGTCCGTGAGCAGTCCCTTCAGGTCCAATACGGGTATCCCGTCGTGGCAGCCCAGCATGTTGACGGTTTTTATATTATTCTCATAAAGCTCATTCGCCCACAGGAGCAGGCGCGAAGGGTCGGCCCGGTCGATGGCGTCGATGAGGAGGCCCGGCAGGAAGAAGTCGTAGGTGAAATAGCCCTTGTCCGCGACCTTTTTGTAGATTTTCTTTTCGTAGGCGTCGTGGATTTCAGGGAGTAATGTAAGGCCCAGGGGTTCTGCGATGCCTTTGATGCGGTCGAGAAGGTCCCAGGTTTCCGGCTCGTTCAGGAAGTTCTTCCGGCCCACGGCTTTCGGGGCATAGGCGAAGGCGTCGAGGCGGACGATTTTCGCCCCGTAGGCAGCCAGCTTCTCAAGCGTCTTCTTATAGAAATCCCAGACTTTCGGGGAATTGATGTTTAAGTCCATCTGCCCCAGGTACTTGCGGACCCCGTCCTCTTCCCACACCTCCTGGTAGAAGGTGTTCCAGTAGGGGACTTCGCTGCCGTCCGGCATCTGCACCATGAGAATCGGCAGGCCGGGCTTGCGGAAAAACATGTCCCTGATGAGGTCGGCGTCCGGCTGGATGTAGCCCTCGGGCGTCATTGTCCCGTGGCCCTTCCAGAACTCGTTCCAGTCGATGAAGAAGTCCGCATACTCTGAATCCCTGCCGTTTTTCAGCAGGTCCTGAAACTGGGGCGACTGCACGGATGCATGATTTAGAATAATATCGAGCTTCAGGTTTACCGGAATCTCCTGCAAGTCCCGCAAATCCTGCTCGCTGGCCAGCTCTTCATTAATATCATAATCGATGACGGAAAAGCCCCGGTCCAGGTCGCTGTGGTAGAGGGAGGGCAGGATGTAGAAGGACTGGAAGGCGTCCTTCGCCTCCGGGGTCTTCAGGAACTTCACCATTTCGCACAGGCGGCCGCCGACGCTGTCGGGGTAGGCGTTCAGCATGGGGCCGTTGTTGACGTATTTTGTATCGGGCATTTCTTGTCCTCCGTTGCAGGTTTTATGTATTGAATGCCAATTGTAAAGCGCAGTAAGTGTAAACTAACGAAATTTTACACAATTTTACATTTTCCTTGAAAGTCACTTTTCATGGCGCTTTTTCCACTCGTCCAGCGTCAGCACATGTCCGTCCCGGGTGGCGATAATGGAAGCCCGGGGGACATCCCGCATCAGAAGGCCCTGCTCGATTTCGATGACGGCCTGGATGAGGTCCGTGCGGGCGTTGGCGTCGCGGCCCCGGGCGATGCGGGAAGCGTAGGTCTCTTCCGGCGTCGTTTCTATGTAGACAGGAACGTCAATGCCGGTGAGGTAGCGGGACAGGCCCAGGGTCCACTCGAGAATGAGGACCGAGGTCTTCGTGAAGTCCCGGTTTTCATACCAGAAGGCCGTTGTGTCCCTGCCCATGCGCCGCATCCAGATTTCCCGGGCCCCGTCGCGGAAGGCCGTGATGACGTCGTTGATCTCATTGAAATTCTGCTCATGGGGGGTTCCGAGGTGGCGCTTCAGCGCTGCCTTCCCGCCGGCCACATAGGTATCGAACCACTCGGCTCCGGCCGGCGGCTCGGCATGGCCCTTTTCATTTTCTTCCTTCTGAAAGGCCATGATTTCCTGAAAGACCTTCGGATCCTCAGCCAGGCGGGAATCCACAACTGCCCTTACACCATTATGGCGGAAGACCCGCTGGCGGCCCTCGTCGTTCTCGTGGGGAATCCGGTGGGCGTAATTGTCCCCGCTCATGGTGTAGGTCTCGATGCCCGATGAATTCAGGATGTAGGCGAGGATGGCCGCGCTGCAGGTCTTGCCGGAACCGGAGCCCCCGCTTATTGATATGACGCAGCGGCCGTAGGGGTTTTCCTCTATGGAGCGGGCAATCTCTTTCTGAAGCGTAGGGAAAAGATTGAGGGCTGCGGCAATGGCTTCTTCATTGATATCCGTGACGTCGCCGGGCATGTCCCCGCCGGGGATGTCCTGGCCGGGCTTCGGGGCAGCCTTTGCCGCGTCCGCAGCAGCAAGGCGCTCCCGCACCGAAGCCATATATTTCTTATCAAATTCAATTCGGTCGTAATCTCTGTTCATCGAAACTCCTTAGAACGGGTGTCATTTGTAAAAAACGCCTAGTTTTTAGACCTTTTCATTTGAAAAAAGGATGCCATTTGTAAAAAACACTTGGTTTTTAGACCTTTTCATTTGAAAAAAGGATGCCATTTGTAAAAAACACCTGGTTTTTAGACCTTTTCATTTGAAAAAAGGATGCCATTTGCAGCAAAAGCGCCCTTCTGAGACTCTTAGTTATGCAAACCTCAGTCTGTCGTGGCCCTTGCGATCAGGCGGGGCGGGATGACGGCGTGGACAGGGCGCGAAAGGTCTATTTCATTTCCTTCCTTCTTCATGCGGATCTGGTCCGTGAGGATGGTCATGGCTGTATCCACCAGGGTGTCCGCCTGCTGGCCCACGGTCGAGATCGGAAGGACAGCCTCTCTCGAGGCCGGCGTGTTGTCAAATCCTATGATGCGGTAGTCGTCCGGCAGCTTCCCGTAGCGGCGGTAGAGCTGGTTCAATACAATGATGGCCGACGTGTCGGACAGGCAAAAGATGCCCTTTTTCTTCCCGGGGAAGGCGTCGAGGACATTCTTTTCAAGGGCGGTCTTCACGGCGCTTACGGTCTCGTCGTAGGTCCGGCCCATGGGGTATTCGACCATGCGGTATTCGAGATGGTGCTCGGCGCAGGTGTCCAGGAAACCCCGCACCCGCCCATAGCCGGGCACATCGGGGGACGTGGGGGAATTTATTAGTATAAAGACATCGCAATCGTTCTTATATAATAGGCCCGTGGCCTGGACCCCGCCCATGTAGTTGTCCGTGTTGACCGAAGAAATGTAGCGGTCCTCCCGCTCGATGGAGACAAGGGGGATGCCGTAGGAGGCCAGTTCCATGGAAGGAATCGTGTGGGAGAGGACAATGAGGCCCTCGACCTGGTAGGCCAGAAGCTCCCGGATATATTTCCGTTCAACACCTTCAGTTTCCGCCCCGGTGAAGACCAGGAACTTGTAGCCGTAGCGCTCGTAGGTGGCGAGAATCTTCTCCGAGATCATGGAATAGAAGCCGTTGTAGATATTGGGCGTCAGGAGGCCGATGAACTCGGTCCGGCCGTTGGCCAGGATCCGGGCCAACTTGTTTTCATTATAATGTAGAGCCTGCAGGGCTTCCTCGATCTTCGCCCTGTTCTCGGGCGCCAGGGATTCCGGGTGGTTGAAGTAGCGGGAAATCGTCGTCTTCGAAAAGCGGGTATAGTTCGCTATGTCCTGGAATGTGACATTTTTCTCATTCTTTTCTCTGGCCATATTCCGTTTCCTTCTATAAATTCAGATATATTGTGCCGACAGAGATATTTCCGGGCTTATTTTGTATCTGACCCGCAGGAGTTTCGAAAACGGCAGGTCGAATTTGCAAAATTTAAAATGATACAAATATGTGAAAACGTTTCTCAAAATAATGAAAACGTTTCTCATAACCGGTTACTTGACCGATTTTGATACTAATATTCATCATTAAATAACCGGTTACTCAAAAAATCAACTGGGAATTATTCATAAAATGAAAGCCTCAAAATTGGCAAATATACACGAATTTCAAAATAAGGTTGACAGGGAACGGACCGAGACCTAAACTTGTAGACAAGTAACCGGTTACGAGAAAAAACGACCGGATTTGCTAAGAGCTCCTGCTCCGGGGAGAACGGAGACGGGGACAGACAGGCGGAAGGTACCATTCCAGACGGCGGAAGCCGCTTCCGAATGGCGAACGGAAAGCCTGTCAGACACCATTCACTTATTGTTTTAGAGGGACATAAGTAAGGAGGAACACATCAATGAAGATGAAGAGAATCATGGCCCTGCTGACAGCAGGAACGATGGCGTTCATGCTGGCAGCCTGCGGCGGAAGCACCTCGAGCGACAGCTCAAGCTCCGACAGCAGCGCATCGGGCGATACCGCCGCATCGAGCGATACCGCATCAAGCGACAGCGCTTCCGCTGACGGAACTACAATCGAGCTCCTGAACGGCAAGCCCGAGATCGATACCCAGCTTCAGGCTCTTGCAGATGCCTACAAGGAAGCTTCGGGCGTTACCGTCAAGGTCACGACCGTCGGCGGTTCCAATCAGGCCACGGCTTCCGATACCCTGAAGAAGGACTATCAGGCCGGTACAATGCCTGATATCTTCGTAGCAGAGGCCAATCAGTTCGAGAACTGGAAGGGCATGCTCGTAGATATGTCCGGTGAGAAGTGGGCTTCCGATACGAATTACGCTTTCACGAACGACGACGGAACAGTCGGCTTCCCCTGCTATATCGAAGGCTGGGGCCTTGCATACAATGCAGACGTTCTTGAGAAGGCAGGCATCGATCCCACGACTCTGACAAGCCCTGATGCATACAAGACCGCTTTCGAGACGCTTGAATCCAAGAAGGATGAGCTCGGCATCACCGCAGTCGTTGACTACGGCGCAAACAATGCGAACCTCGGCTGGTCCACAGGTACCCACCTCTTCGGTCAGTATCTTGATGCAGGCATCATCAGCGGTCAGGATTCCAAGTACTTCGACCTCCTTTCCGACGGCGGCCAGATCGATGAGCAGCGTATGACAGATTTCGCAAACTTCATCGACCTGATTCAGCAGCACTGCGACAAGGACATCGCTACCCAGGGTACATATGATCAGGAGACCGCCCTCTTCGCACAGGGCAAGGCAGCATTCGTTACCCAGGGTTCCTGGTTCGGTGCAAACCTTACATCTTCCGATGACTACAAGGCAGCTCCCTTCAAGTGCGGCATCGCTCCTTTCGCATTTGAGGACGGCATCGACACCATCTGCGGTGGCGCTACAGGCTACTGGGCTTGCTACAACGGCGACAACGTAGACGCAGCAAAGGCATTCCTTCAGTGGTGCTCCGAAGCGGACGCTCAGAAGATCTTCGTTGAGCAGTGCGGCTTCAACTCTCCTTTCAACAGCATTACCGAGACATCTGACGATCCTTTCGCAGCAGCCATCGTTTCCTACCGCGATGCGAACAAGTTCTCCAACATGAACACCTTCATGAAGAAGGATGGTCTTCAGAATGAGACCGGCCAGGTATTCGAGGACTTCGCAAAGGGCAACCTTGACGTAGCCGCTTTCGTATCCACGATTACCCAGGTCAGCCAGAACTACTACGCAAAGTAATTACTCTATAAAAAGTCTATAGAACTTTTTTCGGGGCGGCGAAGAATCGCCGCCCCGTTTTTATGAAAGGAGGCAAGTGGCGGTATGAAAAAAAGTGATTTCTCCGTCGGCCGGAAGCTCTCCGCGTATGCGGTTCTTGCATGCGGCGTCGTCCTTCTGGTTGCTGCCCTGGCCATGGATTTCGCCGGCAGCCAGAGCGCAGCACGCGGACCCCTGCTGGTGGCGGGCATGCTGGTGACCATTGCCGGAATCTATCTCTTCCCCACGCTGAAGTACCACAGGGCCCTGATTTACGGGATTTTCCTCTTTCCGTTGCTCTTCACCTTCGCGGTCACGGTCATTATTCCTCTCGTTGAAGGTATCGGCTATTCCTTCACGGACTGGGACGGAGTCCGGGTCACAGGCTTCGTGGGTTTTGAGAACTACGCCCGCATGTTCCGGAGCGCCGATTTCG
>JAZASQ010000059.1:0-11311 GCA_036343235.1 Lachnospiraceae bacterium | reverse complement strand
TGATCTAACCAGTATTAAGTGCAACGGGGCTGTCACATCAAGGCGAAACCGCTTCATGAACCTCCACCCCCATGCGGTGCGGCAGCTCCTATGGACGTAGTACTCTGCCGCTATGCTTTATAGAATGCCGCACTTATCCATTTCATACGCCCCGAATAAACTGGTACCCAGATGATGGACACTGACATGACAGTCAGGCCCCCCATCATCTGGGTGCTTTTTTTGTTTTATGACTGGAGGGGCAGAATGTTTGGAATGGAAAGGGAACTGAGGAGTACAAAAGCTGAGGAATTGCTTTCACAGATCGAGGATTTATTCTCTGAATTCCGATTGGAATACCTCGAAATGTCAAGACTCGTGGATAATGCCGAGGAGAGGATCGAGGAGTTGGAAGCAGACAAGGTATATCTGGAAGAAATGCTGGAAGAACAGGGAGGCAGGTAATGGGATTTTTCTATGACGAGAAGCTGCTTTCCGGGAATCCCTGCGTACTCAGGGTGGACAAGTACAGGCTTTCGTTGACGACGGAATTCCGTCTGAAGCTCTATAAGCTCTGGCGGGAGGATAAAATCGCGGAAATAGATTCCGAACTGGAGAAAAACGGATTGGGACCTGAAGCGACAGGGAATGGGTACATGAATACGCTGCTCCTGTCATTTAAGAACAGCGGATATCCGGTGTATAAAAGAACAGAATGTATCCGGAATCCTTCCGGCAATGACGAGAATCCACTGCTTAAGTCAGGTCTGTTCGAAATGGGGGATCATAACTTCGGGATCCGGATAAAGCCTGGCTTTGAGCAGGAGCTGTTCATGCAGTATCCTGAGGTGTCTGTGGAAGAAGGAATACGGCTTGCCGGTCTGGATCCGATAGATGTAGGTTACCAGCGGATTAAAAAGATCGAAAAGGAGCTTGAAGGGCGCGCCTGCAGAACACATGAGCAGATCATGCGGGAAAGCCGGCCGATTTTGGAGAAAGAAACTACTGTAGAATCATTCATTGAGGGTGCTTCAGGATACAAAGAGCTGCTTTGCCACCCGTATGTCAGGGATATCTGCGATGCAGGCATCATGCTCAGCGACCGTTTTTATGATGAAGCATACCTTTTGATTGGGATGGATATAGAGAGGATCCTCAAAGCGTTTGAGCTGCCGATAGCACACTTTGAAACGAAAAGACGGATGGCAATTCATGCGAAACTGCTCCACTGGAAGGGATCGGGCTGTGTGATAGAAGCTGGCAGCCCGCAGCAGATACGCATATGGCAGGGAAGAATAGCTCTGATGGAAGAACAGGTGTTGGAAAACTTCCACAGTATCCATGGAAAGATACAGGATACAGGAATCGCTGGGAGACGCAGAGTTGCGGCCTGGATTGATTCCCTGCCCAGGGATCCGCGGGGTGTCTATACGACCGGACGGGTGCTCAAAGAGGTCGGACTTGCAAAAAGCACGTACTATGAGCTTCTTCATAACGAAGACTATGGAAGGTCCACACAAAGGCGACAACTGCGGGACGATGAAGACATCCTTCTTGTCCGGCAGGTGGCGGAGTACAAGGGTTATGTAAAAGGCTACCGGCAGATCAGCATGATGATGGAAACGGTTACCGGCCGGGTGATGAGTGAGCACCGGGTATTATACCTGATGCGCAAGTACGGGATGCGGACGAACATCCGGCGGCCCAGTAAAAACCGGAAAGCCATGAAGGAACTCATGAGGCGGAACGGGAAGGAGAACCTGCTGATGCGCCGGTTTAAGCTGCACCGCCCCAATGAGGTGCGGCTGACGGACGTGACATACCTGGATTACGGGGACGGTCTGAGGGCTTACGGTTCCGCCTCGATCGACCCTGTGACAAGCCGGCTGGTCTGCTTTGTGGTCAGCGAAGACAATGACCTGCAGCTCGCACTGGATACGCTCGCGGCGATGGATGCGTATCCGGCGGTGAATGGCGGCATCATCCATTCCGACCAGGGCATCCTTTACTTTACGGATGACTTCCAGGCGGCGGTGGCGGACAGGAACCTGGTCCAGTCCATGTCCCGCCGGGGGAACTGCTGGGATAACGCGCCGCAGGAGTCCTTCTTTGGGCATTTCAAGGATGAAAGCGGGTATAAGGGATGCAAAACACTTGACGAATTACGCGAGAAAGTACAGGATTATAGCGTATACTACAATGAAGAGCGCCGGATCCACAGCCGTGGGAAGATGACACCGGTGGAATACGAGACGTATCTGTGCGCTATGGATGAAGACACATTTACTGCATACATGGCGGACGAGGAGGAAAAATACCTGAAGAAAAAGGAAGAGGCCGCCGCGAAGGCCACGGAGCGGGCGAGGGAGCGGCGGGAAGCCATAGAGGCAAGACTGGGGGAGATCGCAAATGAAACTGGTAGATAGAAAAGCAAAGTATACGTATTCTGACGGCAGCGAGCGGCCGGATGACCTGATCATCCCGTTCTTGGACAATCCGTTTGTTGAAGGATTCCATGAGGACCGGCTGTATTACAGCAAGGACTTCGATGTGGCCATGTACAAAAAGATCCAGGAGGGAATGACGTATGTAGAGGCATACAATGCGCTGGGGTTTGACACGAAAGTCCTTGGTGAGGACCGTGCCAATGCGGCGGGTAAGCGGGTGATGCGAAAAGCCAGGGATCATAAGCTGTTCACTGTGGATGAGACCAGCTATGATGGGAGTGTTCCCAGGGAAGAGATGGGAAACCTCACCCCGGAAGAGGAAGTTGCGTACCTGAAGGCCAGGAACCATTACCTTGAGGAGATGCTGAAGGCGCAAAAAAAAATGCAGTCCGAATTGGCGGAAATGTTTACATCCTCGAACAGCAGGAAGTAAAGGAGGACCGGTTCGCCCTGGTGCATGCGTTCATTCTCCGCCAGAAGGGCCGCCCGGACGGCTATGCCACGAGCAGCTGCCTGAAGATGTTCGGCGTATCAAAGTCCGGGTATTATGCCTGGGTCGGCCGGCAGGAGGACAGAAAGGGTTCCCGTGCACAGAAGGAGCATTATGAGGGGGACATCATGGAAAAGATGCGCCAGGTTGTGTTGGCGAGGAACGGCATCATCCCCGGGAAACGCACTTTCCGTGTGGAACTGTTCCGCCGTTTTGGTATCACGGTGAACGTAAAACGGATCGCCCGCCTGATGAAACGGATGAACCTGGTGGCGCAGGTACCCCATAAGGATGCCTACAAGCACCAGGCCACGCACAACCATGTGTGCGCGGCGCCGCCGAACGCGGTCGGGCAGGATTTCTTCGTGGGCCCGCGGCAGGTCATCCTGACGGACATCACTTACCTGTACTACGGCCCTGAAAGAAGCGTGTTTTACCTGTGCGTGTTCCGGGATGCTTACGTAAGGCAGAACCTGGGCTGGGCCGCAGGTGCCCGGATGGACGTGGGGCTGGTGAGAGAAGCTTATGATGCCATGATGGAAAAACACGGCAATGAACTGAAGGGGTGTACTGTGTACGTCCATTCCGACCAGGGCAGCCAGTACCTTTCCACAACCTTCAGGCAGCTGCTCGAAGATGACGGCTTTATCCAGTCCGTGTCCGCAAGGGGGAACTCCCAGGACAACGCGCCGATGGAAAGCTTCTTTGGCAGGCTCAAAACAGATGTCATCGACCTTGTGGCAAGGTGCCGGGACCTGGCTGCCGCGATGAAGCTTGTTGACGGATATCTGAAGGCGTACAATACGGAGCACTACCAGTATGAACTGGCGGGGCTCACCCCGGAAGAATTCTACCAGTATGCGACGACAGGGATCTATCCGCTGGACAGTTATTTTGGGGTATCAGCGTCTGAGATGATGGCTGTGGGTGATATCAAAAAAGTCCGACGTGCCTATGCAGATGAGGAGGCACGGAAAAGACGGGAGGCGGTGGCTGCAAAACGGGAAGCCCGCAGACAGATCGACCCGGTCAGGACGATCTCCCGTGACCAGGCCCTGTTGGACAGGATGATCAGTAAATGGAGACAGGCCGGGAATGCGGCGCAGAAGCAGGTAGAGCATCTGCAAGGGATTTTGGAGCAGACAAAGGAAGCGATGAAATATGTCGTAAACCTTACCCTTGAAGCGTTAGAAGAACTGAAGGATCCGCTTTCATGGAGAAAACACGAAGAGTTGAAGTATGTGTTTGCAATGAATGAATTGTTTTAACCAGACAGAAACCGGAGTATAATAAACGCGTGCGGAACGAACCAGGGCAGACATGGGCAGGAACCGGCCGGGGATTTCGTAATGCGAGGATCCCCCACCAACTGCATGGCTGTCCTTCCGTTCCGCTTTGCGGGAAGTCAAGGGTAAATGAACTGCGCCGGGGCGCGGCCCTTGACTTCCCGCAATTCCCGCCGTTCCGGTCACTTGCGCGACGGGAAGCAGAAGAAAAGTCAGAGTCATCGCCGTCGTTTTACTCATTGTACGGCGGGAACCGCTCCACTACATATCTAAACCGGAAGGTTATCCCCCCTCCCGTCCCCCCCAGGGGGAAGCGCGCTCTGAAAAGCAGAAGGGGTGGCATCCGGGAGGAATCAATTTTCATTCCATAGTCATTTGCAGGCCGGGGGATAGCCGCCGGCTGTTTGGCGTGCCATTTATCCTCTGGCATTCTGTCATGCTTTCGTCCATCCGTTGACTTCTATAATTCCGGGATGGCATAAAATAGTCCGGAACTGTCTTCTTTTGTTCCGGACTGTCTATATTTTTTCCAGTAGGGTCTGTACTGTTTCCATCGCCGTCTTCTCTCTTTCCATCAATCACCGTAAACTGGTACCCGTAGAGAGGACAACACCTTGACAGGCAGCACCCCTTTGCGGGTGCTTTTTTATGCATGGAGGATGTTTGATATGGGGTACAGTGTTGATGAAATAGCTCTGCTTGAAAAGAATCCTTATATCAAGGCCGCAACACCTCTGACCTTTGTCATTGAGGATGGGCTGTATGAGTCATTGTTCGAAGAATGGCTGCACGATAAGCAGTTGGCGACCATCAGGAAAGGCCTATGCCAGCGAGGCATTCCGGAGAATCTGATCAGTGAGAAGTACCTTGCTTCTATCAGCTGGAGTTTTCAAGGAAACAACGGGCATCTGCAACGCATGAATCTGAAAAACAAGGCAAACGATGTCGCCCTGGTAGCAAGCGGGTTATTTATGCCAAGAAGGGATCAGGTTGCCTGGGATCCGGAATTCAAAAACTCTCTTTTGGATCATTATCCGGAGGAAACGTTCGAGGATGGCATTTTGAGAGCCGGGCTGACACCGGAAGTGCTGGGATATCAACGTATGGCCTATCTCCGTCATGCTTATAAAGTCCGAACGGACCGGGATGACTGGTACCGTGACGGCGATATGCCTGATGCCTATGCTCTCATACAATCCAGCAACGGTCAGACGGCAGGAAATGCCTGGCGATACGCGGGACATCCTTATGTGTCAGAAGTTTCCGGCAACAAAAGCCTTGCGATGACAGCAGCGTTTTATAATGAAGCAGTTGTTTTTGAAGGGCTGTCGGTTCCGGAAATCCTGAGGCTGTATGAAATAGATCCGGCTGTTATAGGAAAGCATTGCATATCCGAAATAAGGCTGAACCTGCTCAGATGGGAGAAGACGGATGCGGCACAGGGCGTATGGGATGAACAGGTGATGAGGATTCAGTGCCGAAGATTGCAGAAGCTGGTGTTTCAGACAGAAGAGACATTTGCACGGATCCGCAGCAAGACAAGAGTCCTGCGCCCTTTGCAGAAGAAGGAGCTTTGCAGGCAGATATCGGCATACCCGACCAGGGCAGAGCATCCTTTTGGGTACAGTCTCCGTCAGATCCTTGTTAAAGTGGGCATTTCCAGGACGGTTTATTATAAAGCTTTGCATGATGCGGAATACGGCCGGGGAGATGACCGCCGGGCAGCCAAAGACAGGGAGGACCTGGAGAAGGTCCTCCGGGTGTTGGAATACAAAGGATTTGAAAAGGGAATCCGCCAGATCTACATGATGATGCCGGACCTGGTCGGGGAGACCTTCGCCATCAGCAAAATCCGCCGGCTCTTAAGGCAGAACGGGATTAAAACAAAGGTACGCAGTGAAAACCCGGCCCGGCAGCGCATGGGAAAGTTCATGGAGCGGAACCGGAAGCAGAACCTTCTGAGGCGGGAATTCCGCCTTCACCGGCCAAATGAGGTGCGCCTGACGGACGTCACATACCTTGATTACGGGACAGGGGAAGAGAAGAAGCGTGCTTATGGGTCTTCCTGCATAGATCCCGTGACCGGCCGGCTCCTGGTGTTCCACGTGGCCCGGAACAATGACCTCGACCTGGCTTTGGAAACACTGGAAAAACTGTCAGAGCATCCGGCGGTGGAAGGTGCCCTGTTCCATTCCGACCAGGGGATCCTGTACTTTACGGATGAATTCCAGGAAAAAGTGGCGGAAATGGGCCTGGTGCAGTCCATGTCCAAGCGGGGGAACTGCTGGGACAATGCGCCGCAGGAAAGCTTCTTTGGTCACTTCAAGGATGAGTGCAGCTATGGCGGCTGTGAGAGCTTTGAAGCGCTCCGGACGATGATCGATGCCTACGCATGGTACTACAACAATGAGCGCCGCCAGTGGGACCGGAAGCGGATGACACCGGTGCAGTATGAGGCGTACCTTCTTTCCCTGGATGAGGAAGGATACGCCGAATATATGAGGACGGAGCGGGAAAAGTATGATAGGATGAAGGCAAAAGCGGAAAAGCAGGCAATCGAGCGCGCGAAGACGCTCGGGGTCTGACTGGATAAGGAGATTTGGGATATGGCTGATGACAAGAGGGTAAAGAGCGGATATGACCGGGAAGATGACCTGGATTACGTTACGGAATCACCGCGGATGATCGACGGTATGGAGGTCCTGGGGCCGGGTTACGAAAAAGTACTGGACAACGGCATGGTGCGTGACCTGACCAGTAATGGCCGGATCGTCTACTCCCATGACTTTTATGTGGCGATGTACAAGAAGCTGGAAGCCGGCATGGATTCCGTGGCAGCCTATGAGTCCCTTGGCTTCGATACGAAGGTGACCGGGGTGAACCGCGCCTACCAGGCGGCAAAGCATGCCAGGGAGAAGGCTGCTGCGAATAAACTGTATACGGTGGATCCGGGCAGCTACGATGGCTCCGTGCCGCCGGAAGAGATGCTTCAGATGGCGGACCTCTCTAAGGACGAGCTGATCGCCTACCTGAAGGCCCGGAACTACTACATGGAGGAGCTCGTGGAGGCTCAAAAAAAAACGTCCTCTGTATTGGCGGACATACTTACATCGTCGAAGCCCAGGCGGTGAAATACGACGTCTTCCTGATGCTGGATTCCTTCATCCGCAGGCAGGAAAGCCGCGGGCTGTCTTATTCCCAGGAGAAGTGCTGCCGGATGTTCGGTGTATCCCGTTCCGGCTACAACGCATGGAAGGAGCGCCGGAAAAAGCAGGATGCGGTGAGAGCCGCCAAAGAACTGGAAGAGGAAAAACTCAAAGATATGTTCCGGGAGGTCGTGAAGAAACTCTGCTACGTGCCGGGCAAGCGCACCTTCCGGACTTTTCTGTGGCGTGATCACGGGGTCTCCATCTCTGTAAAGAAATGCCGCCGGATCATGAATGAGATGAAGCTGGTACCGAACCGCCCGAAGAAGGATGCTTATAAGAACCGGGCGACCCATGACCACGAGACGAAGGCCCCGAAGAACCTTGTGAACCAGAACTTCAAAGTAGCACCGCGCCAGGTCATCCTCACGGACATCACTTATCTGTACTACGGCTATGACCGCAGCCTTTTCTACCTCTGCGCCTTTAAGGATGCTTATACTACGGAGATCCTCGGCGGAGCCATAAGCCGGACGATGGATGTTTCCCTGGTGAAGGCGGCCTATGACCGGATGATGAGGGATCATGGAAGCGAGCTGCACGAACCCGGCGTCCTGATCCATTCCGACCAGGGGTCGCAGTACCTTTCCACCACCTTTAAGCAGCTACTTTCGGATGACGGCTTCCTGCAGTCCGCCTCCCGCCGCGGCAACTCACAGGACAACGCACCGATGGAATCCTTCTTCGGCAGGATGAAGTGCGCCATCCTGGATATCGTGGCGCTCTGCAGGTCTTATGAATCCGCCAGGGCACTGGTGGAGAATTACCTCCATGCCTACAACCACACGATCTATCAGAATGACCTCGCAGGCCTGACGCCGGCGGAGTACTACATCTATGTCACGACCGGTGTCTATCCCTGTGAGGATTACTATGGCGTAAAGCCTTCTGAAATGATGACCATCGGGGAATACGTAAAGAAGCGCATGGAAGTGGCCGCAAAGAAAGAGGAAAAGCGGCGGGAACAGATCCGCCGCCGGAAGGACCAGGAGAAAGATGACGGGAGGATGACCTGTCCGCCGGAAGTCCGTGCCGCCAAGGATCTTGCAGTACTGAAGCGCCTGATCGAGCAGCACAAAGGGATACAGAAGGAGGCATCTGCCTGGATTGAAAAGAACCAGTCGGATATCCGGGCTTCAGGAGAAACAATCCGCAGGCTGGAAGGAATCCTGGAAAAGGCTGTTGCCGCCACACTGTTTCTGAAAACAGTCCCGGAAGAGGCCCGGCTGGAGTTGTGGTATCCTGTGAACTGGGAGAAATATCCCGAGCTGAACTATCGTAATGAAATGGATGGTCTGTACAGCAATGAACCGCTCAAGCAGTTCCGTGAAGAAAACGGAGAGCTGCTTACCGGCAGAAAGTACAGAAAATATGCAGCATGAAGAACCCGGCTTCAGGGTCCGCTGCGCTTTCCGGGAAGTCAAGGGTAAAGTGAACCGCGCCCCGGCGCGGCCCTTGACTTCCCGGAATTCCCGCCGTCCACGTTCCCCGCGCGACGGGAAGCAGACATAAACCGAAAGTCTTCCGCGTCGCTTTACTTATTATACGGCGGGAACCGCTCCCCTACAGAATCGATTATCGGAGGTGGATCCCCCCTCCCGTCCCCCCAGGGGGAGGCGCGCTCTGAAAAGCAGACAGGTCTCCCGCCGGGCTTTTGGCGTGCTTTCAAGTGGTAGTCCCGGTTTGTCTGTTTCATGTCCCGTCCTGTCTTCTCCAAGTCCCGCTTTGTCTTTCCCAAATCCTGCTTTGTCTATGTGGTGTCCTGATTTGTCTCCCACAGTCCCGGTCTGTCTAAATCCAATCCCGGTTTGTCTGAATCACGTCCTGATTTGTCTAATATTTGTACTTGACAAACGAACCGGTTTAATCAAAGGTTACTGATTTAAAGGGATTTTTCATACAAAATGGTTTGGAAGTTATTGATAAACGCATTTATGGCGGCTCATTATGGGTAATAGGTGAACGTGATGTGCTTGAACCCTATATAAAATTGGCAAAAGATGTTTATGGAGCTATTGGAGCTTACGGACGAGGGAAAGCGACGAATTATAGAAATGGGTGGTTTACACATTCGAAGGCGTAACAAATAATCAATATGCGTGAGCAAAGTAATAGCTATCTATATGTTAAGAGGAAATAGATACTTATAAATTGTGAGTATGTATTGCATATCTTTGAATCTAATTATCAATAAGAAATCATACAAGGTGAACCATGCGCACAGATAATATTTACACTTTATATGATACATTAAACATCCTTAACCAAGGATCCTACACTTATAAGGGCAAGAGAATACCGCTAAAGCTGACACCCGCCCAGATGCGGGAAATTTTGGTGTATCTTCCGAAGGATGTAAAGAACATCTGTGAAGATACGGAGTTTGAGTTTACGCACAATGCGGATAGCAGAATTCTCATCGGTTGCGAGAATATCGATTCCTATTCGCTGGCCAGAAAGAGGACAAAAGAGGCTGCGGATTATTTGCCAGATGGCGCCAAGCCGGTACTGGTCTTAAATCTTGCGAACCCTGTTAACCCGGGTGGGGGAGTGCGTAATGGGGCTAAAGCACAGGAAGAAGACCTGTGCAGAAAGAGTTCTCTGCTTCTTTCCCTGGAAAGCCCGGAGGCTATACCGTATTATCAATACAACAAATCTCTCCATACCTACATGGGTTCCGATGCCGTCATGATTACTCCTCAGGTGGAGATCATCAAGGATGAGAATGGTGACCTTTTGCCGGAGAGCGTGGTGGTCTCTGTCATGACCTGCGCAGCCCCGATGATTAAAAGAGGTATGGAGGGTTTGACAGATCAGCAGTATAAGGATTTGATCTATAACAGGATCACCGGAATGCTGAAAGTGGCGGCGTATCTGGGATACCAGGTTTTGATTCTTGGCGCATTTGGATGCGGTGCTTTTGGCAATGATGCACATGTTGTATCGGATCTGTTTTACAAAGCGCTGAGAGAGTTCAATTTCGGAGGATGGGAAGCAAAGCATTTCTTTTATCGGATAGATTTCGCTGTTATGGATCATTCGGCGGAACAATATAACTTCAAGGAGTTCTTCCGGAACTTCAATGACTTTTATCGGGATAGTGAGAACGAAGCAGTCCGATATGCCATGGAACAGAAGCGTAAAACTGAGGAGAAACTGGATCAGATTCGTGGCAGTATGATTGGCGGAGCAATCGGCGATGCATTGGGGTATGCAGTAGAATTTAAGTCTGAAAGAGAAATCTTTGGGACTTATGGTGCTGATGGAATCACGGAATATGAGCTTACAAATGGAAAAGCTCTGATTTCAGATGATACACAGATGACCCTGTTTACCGCCAATGGTATCCTAGTCGGTGAAACGAGATATCGTCTGAAAGGGATTGGAGGTATTCCTTCTGGATATGTGCCGAATGCGTATCAGGACTGGATGAAGACACAGTATTCAGATATAAAAACGGTCAATAATTATGAACGGTATACCAAAGAAGGCGGTTTTTCATGGCTTCTGGATGTTCCGGAATTGTATGCCAGAAGGGCACCGGGAAATACATGTATATCTGCTCTGAAAACACGTGCACAGAGAGAACATCCGGGCGATTTTATTCAAAGCCCGGTCAATAACAGCAAGGGCTGCGGTGGTGTTATGCGGATTGCACCACTTGCTCTCAAGTATAAATATTTTGTTCATCAGGAGGACTTGGATAGGGAAGCCGCTCAGCTTGCCGCGATTACCCACGGCCATTCCCTGGGATATATGCCGGCGGCCGTCATTTGCCATATCATAAGCAGGATTCTGCGTGTATATCCGGAAAAGAGCCTTGGGGAGATCATTCTGGAAGCGAGAGATGCGGTTGGAAAACTCTTTGCTGGAGATCCAAATCTGTCGATTCTGACAAATATC